>RXIE01000017.1 GCA_004212135.1 Candidatus Methanophagales archaeon ANME-1-THS
GTAGTCAGTTTCATCGCACCACCAAGCCTGCCGTTCGACTTCATCGTGAGATTGAATGCGGTACCTTCTCGCACCTTCTTCTTCTCCAGCTCCAGATCGAAGGTCTGCTTGACTATCTGGAGCCAGCCACCAATGCTCGGATCTTCACCATCCGTCACCTTGTAATACCCATCCGCCTTTTTGCCTTCAACGTTCCACGCTTCTCCAGCCCTCACACGGTCTACTTCCAGATCATAGCCTGAATATTGATTCCCTGACTTGGTATACGGACCTTCAATCGTCACATCCGCGTTCGCACCCTTCAAAAAATTGAAGAAGGTGATCTTCTCGCCACCCGATTCGTCGCCCGATTTCCAATTATACACGAGCGAGATGTTCTCCGCTTTTTCGTCCTCCGGTTCGCCACCACTCGCAAACCCTTCTGAGTAATTGAGCTGTCCACCAGTCGGAGTCCAGGTGCGGTTATAAAAACGCGCAGAGGCCGGCGGAGAGGATAGGATAAGTGCCACCCCCAGAATAAGGAGAACCGTGAGAGCAACCGCAACACAGTTGTTTACTCGCATCTTCTTCCCCCTCCCCTGATTGTTCGCACGAGCAGCATAAGCATGAGCACCGCAACCAAATGCAAAAGTTCGAATCCGGGGATTGGCGCTGCAGCAGTGCTTGGCGCTTCACCCGAAGCAGCAGATGATGGTGGTGGTGGGGTTATGGCTTGCGTAGGTACTGGTGTCGCGGTTGTCGACGTGTGAGACGGTGCTGTGGGTCTCGGCGTCTGCCTGCTCGTTGGCGAGGTGGCGTACGTGATCACCAGGAACGCGTTGGTCGGCATCATATTATCCCCGTCATCGCTCTGGATCACTCTATTAGTAGATTTGTTAAGGTACTGGGTTACCTCACGTGCGGCTATTCCCACCTGCGCGTCACGGGCGCCTATAATCATTGAGAGCCCGTCTGCAGTCCGGGTGCAGGGAGCTTCATAGCCGCAGTACAGACCTTTACCAAGTTCATTGCCATTGAAGGAGACTATATCATCATCCTCCGACGAATCCGCCCATGGAGAGACCAGCCCGATGATCGCAGTCTCTACAAGGTTCAGATCTATACTCCCGGCGAAGACCGCGGCAGTTGCACTGTCGTCCGCGGCAAGAAAGCCGCCATCATCCCTTCGACCACCAATAAGGATATCCGCACCCTCATTGAGCCAGTACTCGCGCTTCGGTTCGCTCTGATTCTCATACACAACGAGGATCGCAGGTGCGGCGACCGCGAACTCAGTTGCGAAGGCTTTATCGCCTTTATTAAGGTTGCTCAGACGCACCCCATACGTTCCCGGCTCGGTCACCACGTCTGTGAGGTTATAGGTGTAGAGACCCCATGCATAGCGGAACGCACCGAAATCACCCTTGATGTCATTGTAGCTCTTCTCCAGCGCCACGGTGCGGGTCTTACCCGAGGGTGTGGTGAGTGTCACGCCGATCTTAGGTGCTTTATACTCCGGCTTCGCCCACGTATAAGGGATATAGACTCGTGCGAGCTTCGTGCTTCCCGGAATGGCGAGCTCATACTCAAGATTATATACACTACTCTTCGCGCCAGACCCCAGCAGTCGATAGTAGGCATTACCCGTCGTGTAGAGCAGCCCGCCGTTAACCGAGCCATGAAGATAATTCGTTAAGGGCTCGTCGGCCATATAGCCGTTCCAAACGACTTTCTGCTTCTGGATCAACTCGTTGTTCTTCTCATCTGCCTCCAGAACAGCATCAGACGGGTCAACAACCACCCGGAGCTTATACGTCTTACTGGTATCCGTGTAAGTGATTCGAGCACCTTCTGCGGTATCCTTCCAGCTCAGAGGGTCTCTTCCCATCGGTCGCCATTCAAATTTCAGATCGGTGCGATCGCCCGCTCGTAGCCCCTCGACGGTCTTCGTACCCAGCAAAGTATCATCGGCATAGAGGTTCACCATGAAGCGGCCGGCATCATCAGAGCCCTGGTTCTCCACCGTAACGTTGACGTAATTCGTGAGATTAAACCAGGGCTCGCCCCTGGGAAGATTCTTATTTTCCTCCCACGCGTAATGATAAGGCTTTATCGCGGTTGGAAGCAGATCAGAAGTATCCTTTCCACTTCTCTTTTCCACGATTAAAATCGCGTTGGTAACGCTCACGTAGCCATCCTCGCCTCGACTGTACCAGGCATAATTGTCCTCGGACTTTATAGAAGGGGTTACATCCCAGGTGTTCAGCTCGAAATTGTTACTGTCCACCATGCTCGTGTCCAGCGTGTTGCCATTGAACTGCACACAGTCGCTGCAGGGTGGATCGTAGGCGGTCAGATGAACCAGGGTGAGCTTCGCGTTCACTCCCTTTGTATCCACTTTGCCATCGAAGTAGGTTCTTCCCCAATCATGGGGGGTCTTATAATTGAGCCCATCACTGCCGTCATTGATCCAGTACTGGATCTCTTTCGGGTCATCCCCACCTTCGTAGACCACGACCAGGACGATACCATAGATCCGGCCATCAAAGCTGCCCTGCGTGGCATTAATCGTTGTCACAGTAGCAGTGTTCCGGGACCCCGACTCAACCAGATTCTCGACATCAAAGGAGATCCAGTGTTTTCCGTGACCACTGCACCACACATTCGGATTGGTATCCGATTCGCCCTGGAGGTGGAGCAGCCCTAATTCATACCCGTTGAAGGTGACCTCCACCCAGCCCGCATACTTTTCTGTACCACCCCATATACCGGTATAAAGCCGAGCCCATTCAACATTCCCATCGGGCACCTTAAAAGTGCCTGTGAGCGTTTTTGTTGAAGCCCAGGGCTCATAGCCGATGAACACACCGCCATTGACCGTACCGCGTTCTCTCGTCTCCACAGGGAACCCATCCCACTCGTAGACTGCCAGAACGGGGGTGCAGAGCAGCAGCACACACGACCATGCGATTGCGAGCACCATTACCAGTTTGAATCTCATGGCGCTTTTCTCCTCCTTACTATAACAATAAGCATACCCGCAGCAACGATAACTCCTATACCGATCAAGAGCACGAAGAGCGGCGGAGTCCGAAGAACAGTGCCGGGTTTTGGCGAAGGTGCTTCAGCCGGTGACTCTGAGGATGTGCTCTCTGGAGTATGTGTCGATGAAGATGGTGCTTCCAGTTCTGTTTCCTCCTCTGCCCCCAGGGTTGCTTTGGGTGTGGGCGTGGTAGGCGGCACAAAGTAACCTCCGCCACCGCCACCGGTATAGGGTGGCGGAGTGGTGGCTGGTGGGGATATAACCGTAAACGTGCCATTCTTTGCTGATGCGTTCCCGAGAACGCCATCAGGATTGGCGAGCTCGATAAGTGTCATGTTCATTCGACTCGTCTTCCCTGGAGAGCCACTTACCTTGAAAGTCAGCAGTACGACCGAGCCACTCCTTCCATTTTGTAGCGCGGCTCCGGTATCATTTGTGGCTATAACCATAGTATCAGTACCTAATCGGGTTATCCACGTGGGCGCGCGCGTTAAATCACCATTGCTGATGCTCGTCAAATTCAAAACGCGCTTTTCACAATCTATTCTGAGTCGTATGCCTTGAACCGGACCATTCGCGACATTAGTGATAATAACCGGCACCTCCACGAACGTTCCTGGAGTACCGGTCGCATCATCGATCCGAATGTCTGCGGTGGGTCCGGTTGGCTGTGCTAACGCGGGTATTTCTGCCACCATTGCCACAAGGAAGAACGATGTTGCCAGAAGTGCCACTATAGTTCTCCTCTCCATTTCTTTCCTTCTCCTTCCCTCCTTCCTCCTCACACCAGTTCTATGTCCCCACAGATGCCCTCAGTATCAATACGACATCGCCTGCATCTCCATACTTGCCATTCCCGTTCAGATCATAGTGCCTGTCGCCGGAACGATCTCCTACTGACACGCTTA
>RXIE01000018.1 GCA_004212135.1 Candidatus Methanophagales archaeon ANME-1-THS
TCGAGCTACAGGCGTTCTCGAACGGTACGAACCTCCGGTCAGAAAAATCTTGTTGCTCCTCCCCTGCTCTGCACGGAAGCCCTACTCGCTCTCACCATCCCATCTGATGTTCATCAATGCGATGAGCAGGTATAGGGGATGGATTCATGAACTCATCCTCACCTCTCCGCTCGGTGTCGTGCCGCGGGAACTGGAAATAGTGTATCCTGCGGCGTTCTACGATATTCCGGTAACCGGATACTGGGATGCGGAGGAACGGACATGGGTATCGTCACGTTTGCGCGCGTATCTCGAGCGAACCGCGAATAACTACGAAGCGATCGTTGCGCATCTCAGCGGACCGTACAAAGAGCTCTGTTCGCGTGTTGTAGAGGAGCTGAATCTCGATATAGTGTATACCTGTGAAGATGATGAGGAAGTGACCTCATCCGCAGCGTTACACAGGCTGCACGAGCGAATACGAGCGTTATGTGGCGATGAAGAGCGGCGATCGGGCTTTGACCAGAAAGTGAGCGTATTCAAGGCAGTGGCTGATTATCAGTTTGGTATCGGCGTTGGGAAGGAGCTGGTCTCGAGAAAAGAAGGGGAATGGGTAAAAATAACCGGTACGTTCCCCGCTTATAAGCTCAGTGTGGGTGGCGATCTGCTTGCGAGGATGGTGCCTGAATTCGGGCTCTTAGCGCTTACCTTGCAGGGCGCTCAGAGGCTCGAACATGCTCTTTCCTCATATACCGTCCGCATAGACGATTTTCTTCCGAAAGGCTCGATTTTAGCACCCGGCGTTATATCCGCGGGCGAGCACATACGAGTGAATGACGAGGTTTTGTTCCGGGGTCCGAGGGCGTTTGGCGTGGGACGAGCGCGTATGAACGGCTGGGAGATGCTCGCATCCCGGAAGGGGGTCGCGATTGACGTGCGGGAAGTGCAAGCGATATAAGTAGGTAGACCCAGAAGTCAGCTCATACTTTTCCGAGCCGCTGCCTCATTATGAGAAGAACAGCAACCACAACGACCATCACCAAAGCTATTATCACGACAACGAGCCAGATAGATAGTGGCATTCCGGGCATTAACACCCCTTTTAGACCTGCCAGTACATACAATCCACTTTGGTTCGAGGTGAAATGAGCATTTACAAAGCTTTCAGATACCCTTACAGGAGCGCCTGAATCCAGTCGATAGAATGCAATGGTTGAGGGATCAACCGTGCTAGCTAACTCCTTCACTTCATCCTCAGTTAGACTCGACTCCATATAGATAGAGCCCGCTTCAGTGAGGATATCCGGGGTTATGGTTACATTTATCGCATCGCTCAATGCGACATAATTTTCCGGGAGAGAAGGTTTTATTAATGAGAACTCAAAATTTAAACCAGCTAAGTTCACTCTGGGTAAAATAAAATCGTTCTCTAATGAATCGAAGTTCTTAGCAAAAACACCAGCACCATCAAATTCATTTTCAGATATCACGTTTTGAGAAGCAGTGCTAAGGTCCAGGAATAACTGCGTAGTATTCACTCTATTCCGAGAGATACTATTACTGCTTGAAATCGTTGAGAATATACCAATGCGACAATTCGTAAACTCATTTCCCTGTATGAGATTATCGCCCGAATTTCGCAGTTCGAGGCCAGCTTCGCAATTCTCTATAAGGTTATCTGTTACGCTGTTAAACCTGGATAGTATCATTGATAGTCCAGTGGTTCCACCCTTAAGCTGATTTTGGTGAATCGTCGTGAGTTTTGCGTCCTCGAGAAATACGTGCATGCGATTTTCTTTAAAGATATTCCCTTTTACGATACTGTTATCACTGCCCGTAAGCCATATCCCATAACTATTTCCCTCAATGGAGGTGTTCTTGATTGAGAGATTCTCAGCCCATATGCTCTTTATTGCAATTGAGCCATTAACCACGCGAATTCCCTCAATACTCACATTGCTCGCCATAATGAACAGAGTGGGTTGGGTCCACATGAAAGGTTGTATAATCGTGCCTTTGCCAGCTCCCACGAACGAAACTGATTTTCCAACAAAAAGATTCTCTGCGTAAACACCTCGATCGATTTGTATTGTGTCACCATCGCGCGATGCGTTGAGAGCTTCTTGAATCGTTGCATGGCCCTCTTTGCCTACCGTCATGGTTGCTGCGGACGATACTGAAACTGTTGCCATCAATACCCCTATTATTATAAAGATAGCCACTCTCATCTCTTTACCACCCTAATCTTTATATCTGCGTTCAATTTGGCATTTCCATTCTGGCTCGAATACTGTGGTCAAAAGGCTCATAGGAGTCTTTACCTGTCCTGTTCAATTTAAGCCCTAACCAAGGTAGAAGACGATCGGTAGGTAGATTAGGATTGGTAAGGACGTAGCTCCCAAAACCAACCTCAAAAGGCCACTCAGCATAACCTCTGTAGATACTACTTGGTTCTACAACGGCAATCCATCCTGTATCGAGTGAGCGTGAGTCTGATGAACTATCCGCTCTTGATTCTGTATAACTCCAACTCTTATCACCGGAAGTATAGTGGTCAGAGCCACTATAATCATAGGACCTGCTCCATGAGGCTTGTATGCTAGTAGCATCATAGGTTACCGTCTTAAAGGCGTGACCACTCGAGGACCACGAACCTGAATACGACCAATCGGTGCAGGAGTCGTAAGAACTCCCCCCGCCGCCCCCAGAACCACTCCCGGAATAGCTTGCCTGTCCTACAATAAGCATACCGATAGGAAACCTGATGTAGAGATTGCCACTCCGATCTACTCCAAGCATTGTGGTTTTACGGTTCGATACTTTTGAGTTTAAGCTGAGATACGCGCTATGTTGGTTACTATAATATGAGCGACCACTACCTGACCCGCATCGCCCGGTATCTGACCAACCACCTGAACCTGACGAAAAACTTTTGTACTGCCGGTTAAACGTCAGATCAGCGGAGGTGCGCTCACTTCTGCTCAACCTCTCCCAAATGGTTCGTGAGGTGTAGTAATAGCTATAGCTATCTTGCGAATCGTGAGTTGATGCATGAGATTCCGATCTTCCATCATACTGGTGCGAAGCGCTATACTCAATGGTCCCACTCACTTCAAAATTCTGTCTCCAGTCAATCAGAACTACGAATTCTTCCTTCTTGATTTTTATAACCGCAGTATCATGGACTTCACCAAGTTCAGTCTGGTATGTAACGGGAATTTTTATCAGTCCTTCTTTTTTGCCCGCTATGAATTTAAGAGTTGCTCTGCCTCTGTAATCTGTTTTTGGATTGCCAAGCATATCGGTGGCGCCTAGCGGAATTAGCTCGCTGTCCTTGAGAGAGCGTTTATCAACATGCACCACCTTTGCCTCAAGAGGCTTTCGATTGCCCTCCTTATCCTCTTCATAGAGGTCAATGTGAATCAGCGTATCCTGTCTTGGTGCAAGTTCACTTTTCTCAGGTTTTACTTCAATCCCAATACCATTTATCTTTATGATCGCAGTAGCCGTGACTCTCTTGAGTCCCCGTCCAAAAGTAACTATTGTGACTTTATCTTCTCCAGCTTCTATGCCTTTCGTGAGCGTATAATGAGCGTGCGCAATCCCGTCCTTGATTGTATAATCGAATTCATAATCTTTTAACTCAAGGGGATATTCACCGACTACTTTGGTTCTAACCATGCCTCTTTCTGTTGTCTTCTGGAAAAAGACTCTTTGGTTTCGGTATCGGTCGTATACTGGTTCTCCATTACAGTTAGTAACCTTCGCAATGATGAGTGATTTTCTCGAGAGCTCACTCTCAGGAGATACACGTTCTGGGTCTAACGTAATTTCTATATTTGGATCTCTTGGTGGAACGGGGTGTGTTGTCTCATGAGCTTTTATAATTGGTTCGATGTTGCCGAGCGAACGCACCATTCGATCAAGTTCC
>RXIE01000087.1 GCA_004212135.1 Candidatus Methanophagales archaeon ANME-1-THS
GGATGCTCTGTACGGCTGGAGCTCAACGATCTGTGAGGCTGATAAGGCCGGGGTCGCGCTTGCCGAGGAGATCGGAGGCGTTATTGATAATACCGCTGCGGTCTGCCACGGGCCTTCAGTCTTAGCGATACAGGATGTTGGTCTCCCGGTTTGTACGCTGGGGCAGATCAAGAACAGGGCTGACCTCATCATCTACTGGGGTTCGAACCCTGCCAATGCGCATATGAACCATATGAAACGATATTCCTACATCTCAAAAGGCTATTTCCTGCCCGGTGGTAAGAAGGATAAGAAAATGGCAGTGGTTGACGTCCGGGAGACGAGTACCTCGAAGATGGCTGAACTCTTCGTGCAGGTCGAGCCCGGTAAGGATTTCTTGCTCTTCTCCGCGGTGCGAGCCGCTTTGATGGGTTACGAGGATATCATTCCTGCGGTGGTGGGCAAGTCGACAAAAGAGAAGATCATCACGTTTGCAAACATGATAAAGAATTCGAGATTCTTCATCATCTTCTTTGGCATGGGTGTCACGCAATCACGATGCAGGCAGAACAACATTGTGAACGCCATACAGACCACGAGAGCCGGTCATCTGCATACCAAAGGGACTATCATGCCCATGAGAGGGCATTATAACGTGAATGGCTTCAATCAGGTCTGCACGTGGGAGACGGGATATCCCTATTCAGTTGATTTCGCGCGGGGCTATGCGTGGTATAATCCCGGTGAGACATCGGCTACCGATCTTTTGGGGAGAGCGGAGTGTGATGTCGCTTTGATCATCGCCTCTGACCCTGCAAGCCATTTCCCGGCTGATGCGGTGAAACATCTCGCGCGGATACCCGTCATTCAGATAGACCCCTATGAGAACCCCACGACCGAATTTGCTGACATCGTTATTCCGTCTGCAATCGCCGGTATAGAGGCTGAAGGGAGCGTTTATCGTATGGATAACGTTCCGATACGGGTCCGAAAGGTCGTGGATACTACCTATATGACCGATGAAGAGATTGTGGAGCGGCTCTTAGAGGAAGTGAGGGCGATAAAAGCGAAGGAAGGAAGGGACTAGGGGGAGTAAGAAAAATGACAGAAGAGCTTCTGATTAAGAATGCGGTGGTGTACGATCCACTGAATGGTGTACGGGGCGAGAAGAAAGACATTTGCATCAGAGATGGCAAGATCGTGAGGGACGTTAAAAATCCCCGGGTGATCGATGCAGAAGGGCGAGTCGCAATGCCAGGTGGCGTTGACGTGCATGCACATATCGCGGGAGGAAAGGTGAATTCAGGGAGGATTATGAGACCTGAAGACCAGAGGAAAGGGCGAGAGCCAAAGACAAAGGTGTGCAGGTCTCAGTCTGGTTATTCAGTGCCTAACACCTTCACTGAGGGTTACCGGTATGCAAAGATGGGCTATACCTTTGTGATGGAGCCTGCAATGCCGCCTCTGTTAGCGAGGCACACGCATGAAGAGCTGATTGATATACCCATACTGGATAATGCTGCGCTGCCCCTCATTGACAACAACTGGATGACGTTTGATTATGTGAAGAAGGGTGATATTGACAAGTTAGCGGCGTATATCTCCTGGATGATAAAAGCGACGAAGGGGTATGGGGTGAAGTCAGTAAATCCTGGAGGAACCGATGCCTGGGGCTGGGCTAAGAACTATGGTCTCAACGACGTGATGGAAGACTGGGGCATTACACCCGCACAGATAATCAGGGCTTTAGCCGAGGCGAACGAGAAATTTAAGATGCCACATGCGATCCACCTCCATCAGAACATGCTCGGACATCCGGGCAACTTCGAGATGACACTTGATACCTTTGACGTAACGAAGGGTGTGAAGGCGAGCAAAGACCGAGCGGTTACGCATCTCACGCATCAGCAATTCTTCTCGTACGGAGGCACGGGCTGGAAGGATTTCGAGTCGAAGGCGAAGCATGTTGCAGATTATGTGAACACCCATGAGCATGTCACTCTCGATCCGGGCTCCGTGATACTTGGCGATACGACCACGATGACCGCAGATGGTCCGATGGAGTACACCCTGTATCAGATAACCGGCCGGAAATGGACAAATATGGATGTGGAGCTCGAAACCGGTTCTGGAATTACACCGTTCTTATATTCAGGCAAGAATGCCGTGCATAGTGTCCAGTGGACGATAGGCCTGGAGCTTATGCTCCTCATAAAAGATCCGTGGAAGCTCACGCTCTCGACTGACCATCCAAATGCCGGACCATTCATCGGGTATCCCATACTCATCTCCACACTGATGAGCAAGAAGAGGCGAGATGAGGTCTTGGCCGAGATCCATCCCGCGGTTTTCGATAAGTCCGAGCTCCCCTCGATCGGGAGAGAATATGACTTCTATGAGATCGCGATACTGACGAGGGCTTCACCGGCAAAGATATTGGGATTGCACGAGCATGGCAAGGGGCATCTCGGTGTGGGCGCTGATGGCGATGTGGCGATCTATGATATCTCACCTGAGGAGCGGGATGCTGGGAAGATCCAGCGCGCGTTTATGAATACGAAATATACCATAAAAGGCGGCCAGATCGTGGTGAAGAATGGCGAAGTCGTAGCGGCGCCTGAAGGACGGACGTTCTTTGTGGAACCTGAATTTGAGGATGAAGCGATCTACAAGGAGATGCTCGCAGACCTGGAGCTGAAATTCAAGGAATATTATTCCGTGACGATGAAGAACTATCCCGTTCAGGACGCGTATGTGCCACATCCGTATGTGATCAAAGCGCCGATGGCGAAATGAATGAGGTGATGAAGATGCAGACAATAAGGTTGAAGTTGAAAGAGCACGTGATGAGTGGCGTTGCCAAGATACCCGTCGAAGTCGATTCGTTGACGCCTGATAACCTCTTTGGCAAGAATGAAGCCGCGATAAAGGCAGTGAAGGTCTGGTGGGGGAACCGGCAGGAGAATACTGGAGACCTGTTTGACGTGAGCGTGGAGGGAACAGCGGGGAGTGCTGGTGAGGTGAAGATCATCTTCGAAGGTGATCTGACACGCGTGAAGCACATCGGCGATGGCATGAAAGCAGGCGAGATCGAGGCACACGGGGATGTGGACATGCACTGCGGTGCGATGATGGAAGGCGGGCGAGTCACTGTAAAGGGGAACGCAGATTGCTGGGCTGGCAGGGAGATGAAGGGCGGTGAACTGATTATTCAGGGCGATGCGGCCGATAACCTCTGTGCCATGTATCGAGGCGAGATGACCGGTATGACCGGCGGCAAGGTGACTGTGGAAGGTAATGCCGGTGAATGTGTCGGGCAATATATGGCAGGCGGAGAGATCCTGATCAAAGGAAATGCAGACGTTCTTGCAGGCTATGCTATGAGAGGAGGTCGCATTGTAATCGAAGGCGATGCCGCAATACCCGGCGCGGATATGATCAAGGGCGATATCATCGTGAAGGGTGAGGTGGAGATGCTGCCCTCATTCAAGCATGTCGGTGTGGAGACGATCGACGGAGCGCAGTACGATAAGTACCTCGGCGACTACGCGATGGGTGAGAAGAAAGCAAAAGGTACCCTGTACGTGAAGAAGAAATAATTTTTTTCTTCTTTTTTTCTTCTTTTTTCTTTTTGGCACCTTACACGTTCCCGGTGCGAGACGGAATTGAGGTTTTTTTGCTTTTTTTTCACTTGCATCATGCTTTTGGCTTTACAAAATCAAATCGTCCGCCCAGTTGTTTTCCTAGATTATTAATCAGCCAGGAACTGGACTGAATTTTTCGCCCTCCGACACCGAAAACCAGTTTAATACCCCATTTTTGGCACGCTGCTCGTTCGCTCTCCGGGATGTTCTCGATCGTCCTATCACCCCCCT
>RXIE01000088.1 GCA_004212135.1 Candidatus Methanophagales archaeon ANME-1-THS
AGAGGGTTAAGAGCGGTATAAGGGGCACAGAGAGCACGAAGATACAAGAAGATAGCGCGGCATATCAAATCTTTAATACCAGAAAGGGCGAAAGAATAAGAGAGAAGAACTTCGTAAAAGAAAGAAGAGGTGTGGCACGAGAGCAAGGCATGCAGAAGAGATAGATATGCTACCATGCTATTGGCTCGCCTGGGCTGTAAGAAGCGATGCGGGAGCTATTTAATTCATTGTAATCCTTCGTTGTTGGGCTGAACCGGCGATCACTTCTGCGTATGCATTTATAGGCATCATAGGTGGGCGCGAACGTGCGTGGAAGGTGGTCGGAGAGGACAGACAGGGGTGGAGATGGTAAATTATGGATATAGAAGAGCTGAAGGAAAAAATCAGGACTTTTAATGCAAAGGAAGTGCTCGTGGAGATGAAGGACTTATCCGGCTCAATGCTGGACCTCGCGTATTCCGCAGTCCTGTACAGCAACCCGGAGATCGCGAAAGAGGTGTTTAGATTAGAGGAGATGATGCATTCCCTCTTGTACCGGCTGAGAATCGCGATCATGCTGGGAGCACGGAACTTAGAGAACGCCGTTGAATTCGCGGGCATATTACAAATCGCCTCGGCTGCGGAGAAGATAGCAAATGCAGCGGGCGATATCGCAAAAATCGGGATGTCGGTGGATATCACCAGTTATCTCGACCGTGAGGATTTCGAAGAAGCGGTGATCAATGTGAGGATAAAGCCCTCCTCGGTGTTCAAAGACAAGTCACTGGAGAGCTTAAAACTCGAGACTGAAACCGGAATGCGTGTATTAGCGATAAAAAGGGGTTCAGAGTGGATTTACTCACCGGATAAAAACGAGCGCCTGCGGGAAGGCGACCTGGTAATTACCTCCGGTCCCACCGAGGGTATACCCATGCTTTGTAAAATGGCAACGGGTAGGGACTATCAGGAGCGAGAGGTGGAGCGAGAGGCGGGCGTTAATATCAAACGACTAACTGAAAAGATCGCGGACCTCATCGCGGATATGAAGAATATCTCTGAGCTGATGGTTGGGCTCTCCTACTCCGCGGTTACCTTGTATAACCACGAGATAGCGAACGAGGTGAAGGATTTAGAAGAGTCTATGGATCGAATGAAGGAGGAGTTGGAGATACTCGTGATGGAAGCCGCGAGAGGGGTCACGGAGAAGAGTAATTTTAATGAGCTCCGGGGCTTGCTCCATATCGCGGTCTCTTCAGAAATAATCTCTGATGCGGCGTATGAGATTGCCGATGTGGTGCTCCGTGATATCCCCCTGCATCCGGTCTTCTTAGCCTCGATCGAGGAATCTGACGAGATAATCTTGAAGATGGAGGTGAAGAACGAGGAGATAGTCAGCAAGACGCTCAAGGAGTTGAAGATAGAAACACGAACAGGGATGTTTATACTGGCAATTCGCCGAAAAGAGGGTAAATGGATCTATAACCCGGGAGATGATGCTGAGCTTCGGAAGGGCGATTTGTTAATTATGCGTGGCCCACGAGAGGGAGAAGGGAAAATGAGGGAGATCTGCGGAGATTTTAAGGATGCAACTTATTAAAGTAGTACCTACACTATTCTCAAATGAAGGGGGTCGTGGCCTAGTTCGGAAGGGCAGCGGGCTCCAGACTCGCCGGTCGTGCGTTCAAATCGCACCGACCCCATATACTTATCGTCTCCTCAGGTACTTGTGGTTCGAACGATAAATCTGTATCATTTTATAAGTGAGTTTTTCCCTCCCCCCTCTATTGAGGCCTTTACTCCACTCGTACCAGTTCGCCAACCTCGTAACGGGAGCATCACCCGCGTTCCCGCGATTCGCAGCCCGGATCTTTACCGATCAATTCCGCACCAAGAATCCCGGGACTGTCTGCATTCTCCACCTGGCGAGCGGAGAGGAGAGAGAACAAGGCGGAGGATCGCATGGGATTAGCGGAACGAGAATACCGGGGGAGGGGTTACGGATATTCGGGTAGTCTGCACGTTCAGAGGAGATCACCCTTAGCAAAGGGCGTGAAACGTATCGCTATCCCCCTCGTAATCGCGTTCCTCGCATGGCAGGCATACCAGATTCAACATGATAGGGGCTTATCCGATTCGCTCGCTCTTGACCATTACCTCGATCTGTCTTCTATAACCGAACCACCGACTGCGCGCTCTCCTCAAACTGCCGAGGTTGGCTCTGAAGAATTGGAGAAATGTGAGAAACTTATTTTCGATTTGACCAATGCAGAGAGAAGAGCATCGGGGTTAGCCGAGCTCATCTATGATCCAGATCTCGCGAAGGTGGCGCGGGAGCACAGTCTCGATATGGTGGAGAACGATTTTTTCAGTCATACCAACTTGAGAGGAGAAGACCCGACTGGCAGAGCACGAAGGCACGGTCTCGAGGTGGTAAAGAGCAGAGCCGGCGGAGTGTATATTGTGGGTATTGCTGAGAATATCGGGCTAATGCCGAAGGGCAATTTGATTGCACTGGGCTATGCGCCAAACGAGCCTGAGGGTCTTGCTACTGCCCAGGTTCAATCCTGGCTGAATAGCTCGAAGCATCGGGCGAATATCTTAAATCCGCGCTTCGAACAGTTGGGTGTCGGTGTGGCTTATAACGGGCATTATTTCGTATCCACTCAGAATTTTCAATAAGCGAAGGAGAACTGCGCTTTCAATGCGATACCTCAGCGGTCCGTGAAGGAAGATACACGGTAAGGGCAGAAGCAGGCGTTTAAGGGTTGGTCAGAGGATACGTGAAAACGATGCGATACGCTCTGGAATAAAGAAACTTTTTATTAGAATAAATGAGAGATGTATAGGGAGAATTTTGATTACTGCTCGCATCACCGGTCCTTAGCTCATCTGGGGATACTCTAGGGGTACGGGTGTTTTCAAAATTCACGGTGCAGAAGCAAGAAAGCAGCTCGGGCAATGGAACTCAATAAGCTCTTGGACGAGATAATCTTCAAGGAAGTGTATACCGCGGTCGAGGTAGAATGCAAACTCCATTATCATCCCTCAGAATTACCAAATGATCTCGCAGATAGACTAAAAGCGGATGCGGAGTTCAGGCAGAGATACAAAAAGGAAGTGAGTGACCAGCTCCGAAGAATGGGTCATGAAAACTTGGAGATACTGGAGATCGACCCGGCATCCAACTGCGTGGAAGTGCGGTATACCGCATATTATCGGGGATGCAGAGAGTATCCTGAGATCCATTTAAAAACCCTCCTGGTCCTCTACGACGAGATGGGTATCGATATCAGTGATCCGGCTATCTTTGATACTATTGTAGACGAGGCACGACGCGCTTTAGGTGAAAAGAATAAAAAAGGAAAGGAAGAAAGGCTCACCCGGTTCGCTACCCTCTTTAAACGAGCTCTTGATCGAGAAACGGGTAATGAATAACCTCTGTGATCCTCTCTTCACACCGATGCTCGACCAAATGGTGATTCCGGGGCGGGTTGCCGCACTTCAAGCTCTAAAGCCGCTCTTTAAGCCTTGAAATCACGTCCTCGACCTTCCCGTTCACCCAGTATTTCCTGATCGCCTTTCCTCTGGACTTGGGGTGTTCGGATATCTCGTACTTGCTGCTCAAGAAACCGTGTTCCTCAAGAAGCCGCAGATGGTACGGAATGAATCGTCTGTCTTCTCCCAACGCTTTACTGAGCTCGCTTATATACATCGGCTTGGTAGCAAGTAGCTCCAGTATCCTGTACCGTATGGGGTGCAAGAGGATGTGCGCCTCCTGTGGCGGGACATCGAAGACT
>RXIE01000089.1 GCA_004212135.1 Candidatus Methanophagales archaeon ANME-1-THS
AGGCAGGATCTCGCATTGAGACGTTCTGGGCGCTCAATGCCGGGCCGCTCATCGTTCTCCTTTCGTTAGGCTTCTTCAAAGCGGGGAAGGGAACGCGGATTTTCTATCTCCCCTTTCTCCTCCTCTTCTTTATCGCGAATCTTGTGAAATTCCAACCCTGGTATTTTGACAACTACAAACTCTTTATCCACTGGCTCGCACTCTCCGCAATACTGGCATCGCTGGCGTTCTGCTGGCTGCGTGACGTGAGGAGCAGGTCTGCGAGATCGCTCGCTGCGGTTTCACTCGCTTTAGTGCTCATCCTGTGTACGATTTTTGGATTCGTGACGCATCTATCAATGATCCAGACTACGCCAGTGGTATGGTCCGGAGCCGAGCTCGAACTGGCAGAGTGGGTGCGTGAGCATACCGCGTCCAATAGCGTATTCCTGACCGGAAGCGCGCACAACCATCCTATCCCGTCCTTGGGCGGGCGGCAACGGGTGATGGGCTACGAAGGATGGCTGTGGTCACACGGCATTAATTGGACGAGCATCAGTGAACGGAAGAGGGACGAAATCGCGATGTATCAAGGGAACTATGCACTTATGCAGAGGTATGGTGTGGATTACGTATGCGTGGGTCCCTACGAGCAAACCTTTGCACGGGATAACCAGTTTACTATACACTATGCTGCGTTCGAGGACGGATCACGATTTAATCTGACCTATGATCAGATGATAGCGGGCCAGCGATGGATGATATACCGGGTTTTATCATAGCGTTCACTGGTGCTGTGGCAATCGGTGGGCGATGCGTTACGTGCGTCGAGCGGTAAAAACCGAAACGCTTTTAAGATATATGCACAAAAGTATATATCTGCATATACATGCCGCAGGGGGCGCGGGTGATCGTTATGGCTACGAAGACGCGTGAGGGGCTCGAAACTGGTGAAAGAACCAGGGAATGGAGGACGTGTAAATTGAAAGAGATCATGTGCGATCCCGAGTCACTCGGCAAGACCGTTCGGCTAGGGAATACGATCTTTGAGGTGAAAGGGGTGCTGTATGAAGTGGGATGACCTGGCTCGAAAGGACGGTTCTGCAGTTGGGAAGAGCGTGGTACTGATTCCAGCTCTTTTTCACTGATATTCCACCCGCCCATCTGAATATATCGTTGCAGCGGCTCTACGTGCTGCCCAGCACTGGAAGATGACCGCGACGGGCAAACTGGTGATATGAGTACTTGCAGTTTCAATGTGCAGATCGAGCGCGGTCGTTTTGCCTCCTAAACCCATAGGGCCGATACCTGTGTTGTTCACCGCAGTGAGAAGCTCCTCCTCGATCCGTGCGATCCTCGCCTCTTTATTCCGTACGCCTACCGGCCTGATCAACGCGACTTTGGCGAGCTTCATCGCCATATCCGCTGAGCCACCGACCCCTACGCCGATGATGGTGGGTGGACAGGGTTTCCCGGACGCCTTGAGCACCGCCTCAAGCACGAACCGCTCGATCTCTTTCGTCGTTTCCTCTTCAGGCTCAGGAGCAAGCATGGTAAATACACTCACGTTCTCCGAACCCCCGCCTTTTGGAACCGCGAGTATCTCAACTCCGTCGAGATCTGCGATCGTATACTCGATAGAGGGTATCTTATCACCGGTGTTCGCATCGCCACCCTTCCGTGTGAGCGCATCTACCACATTCGGGCGCAAGGGGATTATCGCTGTCGCTTCTTTCACCCCTTCCCGAATGCCGCGCTCAATGTCACGAAGATTGCTGATCCCGGTACCGAGTTTCACAAAGAAGAGCGGGAGTCCCGTGTCCTGACATAACGGTCTCTGCAGCTCCTCCGCGAGCCGTACATTCTCGAGCATCGCCCTCAACTGGACCCTCGCGATTTCATGCTCTTCACGCTCGCACGCGCGGACCAAAGCCTCTTTCACATCGCATGGCAGTGTGGTCTCAGCGCGCCTCAAAAGGGTTATCGTTACGTCCTTGATCAATTCTTTCGTGATCATATGCTGAAGATTAGTTTAGAGGAGAAAATAGGTTGTCGTCTCTCGGCCAGACAGAAATTTAGCGCACATTTGACGGAGTTTTACTTATATGCTAAGGTCTGAAGTTTAGGTAAAGCGATGGGCGCGGCTGCATACGCTGGTGCGTATCGTAGCGCTCTACTGGTTCGAGGAGCTCGTAAGGTTCAGGGAGGTACAAGCCACCCGTGTATGAGCATCACGATCAAATATAGCGCAAAAAAGAGCAGCACCAGGAGCACAGCGGTTCCTAAGCTTACGGTTACCACCGGTTCCTCCAATGCTTGCGTCTCATCTTCTAACCTACCGAAACGTGCAAGATGATCCGCAATCCGCAATACCCCCTTCTCGACCGCGACCGCAAACTGCATCAAGGGGTTCTCACAGAACCATATAAAGCCTCTGCCTGCCTTTCGGTACAGATAATCGAGATCATAGGTTATCATATCATGGGGTCTGAAGAAGCCCAGCATGAAGAAGAGAAAAACGGTCATCAGCAGCAACTCGATCACGCTGAAGGTATGTCCAGCTTCGTACGCATGGTAATGCAATGCGGCCTCCTGGTACGGCAGGATATTATAAAGCAAATTCGGGTATACGCCGATCGCGATACAAAGAAAAGCGGTGACACACATGGGAATAAGCATTGGTAAGGGTGCTTCCTTCGCTTCGATCTCCTTATTAGGGCTGAAGAAGGCGAAATAGGTGAGCTTTAAAAAGGATATGAGCGTGCCCACCGAGCCCACGGTCAGCGCAATGGTAAGAATAGAACCCATCTGCCCGCCTTTCAATGCCGCCGTGTGGATAACCATCCCTTTGCTCACGTAGCCGTTAAAGCCCACGACACCCGAGATAGAAAGTGCAGCAATCACACAGGTGATCATCGTCACCGGCATCTTCCTCGCCAGACCCCCGAGTTCCGTGAGGTTGTTCTTCCCCGTCGCATAGACCACTGCGCCCATGCACATGAAGAGCGTGGTCTTGAAGAGGAGGTTGTTGAAGAGATGCGCAATAGCCCCATTCAGTGGGCTTTAACGGCTACGTGAGGATGCCATCCCCACCCCGGCGACCATATAGCCCAACTGACTCACAATGTGATAGGAGAGGAGTTTTCGCACATCGTTCTGTAAGATCGCGAAGATAACGCCATAGAAACACATCAGGCCACCGATATACGCGACCGCATCGACGCCCGAAAAGGTTCGTGCCAGAACGTAGATACCCGTCTTCGTCGTGAAGATCGAGAGGAAGACAGTGCCCGCGATCGTGGCTTTGGGATACGAATCGGGCAGCCAGGTATGGAGTGGTATGAATGCGGCATTAACGCCGATGCCGAGGAGCAACAGGAAGTAGCCCACTCCGGGTTCCACCGGACCCAGGAGGATAGCATTGGTATTCACGTAATGAATGATGATCCCGGCAAGAAGAGCCGCTCCCCCAAAGAGGTGGAAGAGAATGTAGCGCATCCCAGCATCTCGTGCTCTCCGCGAGCCCTCATACCAGATCAATCCGAGAGATGAGAACGCCATTATCTCCCAGAAGATGTACAGGGTGAAGAAATCGCCGGCAAATATCGCACCAAGCGCGCTTCCCATATAGAGCAACGCACAGACATATTGACCCGCTTCCTTGACGGTACTAATCGCGTAGAGTATCGCGGCACCACCTGCGAGAGCAAAGATATAGCCCATGAGTAAGCTCTTCTTGCCGGGATCATCATTCATTACGTGAATACCAATGCTATCCTCCTGGGTCCGGT
>RXIE01000090.1 GCA_004212135.1 Candidatus Methanophagales archaeon ANME-1-THS
TCACGAGCGTCGGGAAGGAAGGTGTGAAGTTTGTTATATCGCCGCGCGCGATCTTTGTCGTTCAACGGTCTTCGCTCTCCACAACCTCGAGGCGAGGCATCCTGAACACGAGGGACCAGCCCCACGCTGCGCGACACTATTGGCGACTGCATGATATTCATTACGAGGCGCTCCGTTCCGAATATGCTGTTTTTATGCGTGATGTGGTGCAAGCGCTCGTTATTCGTGCCTTTGAGTTGGGCTTCCTGCATGACGCGCCTGAGCTCGAGGATCCTGTGGACGCCTTCAAGACGATCTCACAGGATACCCAGGAATGCGATTGGCAGATCGAGGTGAAGGGCGGGGAGGTAACTGATGCTGTAGCCATATTGCAGTTTTATCTCGCCGCGATCGAGCGGATGCAGGAGCGTGAAGGTGATACGTGTACGTGGGACGAGATAGGACTCAGAGCGTTCAAGGAACTGATTGATGACCTTGAAGCCCGTCGTCTGGAAAACTATGTGGATGGCATTGACTGGGTAACGAAACTGGCATTGCTCGTGAATTATGAGCCCAAAAACGCGCTGGAAGGCATGAGTATCTGCAACCAGTATGCATTGCTGGATGAGAACGTCCTCTATCACCTTGAGAGCGAGAAGGGGGGTACAAAAAGTGAGTGTCTCTTCAGCCCGAGGGATTCCTTAGCCTTTGCGGAGCGAAAATTGCCTCTCGTGAATTGGGCATCCCTGCCGGAACGGGTCCGATATGCAGTGAGTAATGCGCCTGAGCAGACAAGGGACTTTTTTAAGGCTGAGATGGTGAGGCGATATGGATCGCACGTGAACCATGTGAGCTGGTCAACCGTGGTGCTCGACGAGGCTAAGATCCTGCTGGATGAGCCGTTTATGTTGAATAAAGAGGAGATAGGCAGTGAAATAAAGGAAGGACGAGACTTAGGGGCGATTTTAAGGGCTGCGAAATGCTTATATCCCGATAAAGTGACTTTTTGATCGCTGAACGACATTATCATAGCGATTAGGGAAACTAATAAATAAGGGCATAGACAACATCTTAGTAAGGTGCGTGTAAGAAGGGAGGATGAGCTTGAGGTGTACGGGGAAATTTTAGAGGCTAAAATGGAGGCCGAAGAGGAGATAGAAGAGGAAGAGGAAGCGGTAAGCGAAGAGAGGATAGAATACGGCGGCGAGGAAAAGGCTAAAGAGATGGTAAGCATTATGGAGCGGTTAAAGAAGAGGGAGAAGAAAGAGAAAGCCGCCGATCTGGTGAATAAATTGAAAGGGAAGAAGAAATTGAACAAGAAGATCATGCCTTACGAGATCTATGCGACCTCCGGCGAATGAACGGAAGGCGAACCTGAACCTGTCCACATCTCAGATCATCATCCAAGTGGATTTGTTAAACTCATCAAAAAATCATATGAACCTATAGTTACGATTAAATAGTGCAAGGTTGACCTCGGTGGTTGGGCTTATCATTGATCGTAACTTTCTCAGGACCAACAATCCCTTTTGCATCAAAACAGTTTAGCAGTGAACGTAACAATCTTTTTTGTCGGTCTGTATGTCCTGCTATGTCATTGGTGATGATCTTTAAAAACCGAACCCTTTGAGAGGAAAGATAAAATAAGAACCTTAAACAAGCATGTTCTTTATTTTATGGGCGTAAAGATGCGCAAGTCGCAGCGGTTCAGGGAGTTTATGCCCGCGGATACACGTTTGTATCAGCTTCAGCGAGGTTTGCAGTGATATCTTATGTCCCGGCGCTATGATGATCGGCTTACAGCCTTTTTTACTCTTGAGATAATAGCCAACCGCTCTATCCCGGTATGTTATGATACACGCTTCGCCTTCTCCATTTGGCACTTTTCCCATGCCACAGAGGATGTTTTTTGCCACGCCTATCGTCGGGATGTCCAGAGCGACACCTACCGAGGTAGCCAGGCCCGCGAACCTTGGATGATTTATTCCACATCCATCGATAAGTAAGAGGTCCGGTGTATGGTTGAGCGTTTGATACGCGTTTATGATGACCGGTGCTTCACGGAAGGAAAGAAGACCGGGTACGTAAGGGAAATCCACAGGCATTACCGCGTACGAATGCTCAACAAGCCTCATAGTCGGGTATTCGAGGACGACCAGAGCGGATAGTATCTTCTCAGCCTCAACGCTATCACGGGCCTTTGACGGGTACAAAAAGGCCTGGTCGGCTCCGGCGATTAATCTTAGTTCATCGAGGCGCAGTGTATCCGCTACAAGTGCTTTTGATGCGATCCCTTCCTGGATGCGGTACAGATCTTCAATGTTCCTCATTGCGCACGGGAAGTAATTGAATTGAGTTTTAATCTATTGTAAGTAGTAAAAGGAGATAAGAGCGAAAAAAAAGGAGGGAGCGAAAGAGGGAGAAGTATGATCAATCTTCTGCAGAGCCTTCACCCCGTCATCCAGACACTTCTTGCAACCTCCTTTACCTGGTTAATGACCACGTTTGGTGCAGCTCTGGTGTTTTTAGCCAGGGACGTGAGCAGAAGGGTACTTGATGGACTGCTGGGTTTTGCGGCTGGTGTGATGATTGCGGCTAGTTATTGGTCACTCCTGGCTCCCGCTATCGAGCTGTCGGCAGGCAAAGATATTCCTGTCTGGGTTCCAGTGACGACTGGGTTCCTCCTGGGTGGCATCTTCTTGCGTGGCGTGGATATACTCCTGCCACATCTCCACATCGACCTTCCGCTGGAAGAAGCCGAAGGGCTCAAAACGAGTTGGCGGCGGAGCACCTTGCTTGTGCTTGCCATCACGATCCATAACATTCCGGAGGGTCTTGCGGTTGGCGTTGCCTTTGGAGCTCTTGCTGCCGGTTTTCCCGCCGCCTCGTTTGGAGCAGCTATCGCGTTGGCGCTCGGTATCGGGCTACAGAATTTTCCCGAAGGACTTGCGGTCTCGTTACCGCTTCGCCGTGAGGGCCTGTCCCGGCTGAAGAGTTTCTGGTACGGGCAGTTATCCGGGATTGTCGAACCGATCGCGGGCGTTATCGGCGCGGCAGCAGTTCTTGTTTGTCAGCCTATCTTGCCCTATGCATTGAGTTTCGCGGCTGGTGCGATGATCTTCGTGGTCATCGAGGAACTCGTCCCGGAGTCCCAGCGTGGTGGTCATACCGATTTGGCAACTATGGGCGGATTGATCGGTTTTGCAGTCATGATGGTACTTGATGTGGCACTTAGTTAGTCGCACCAAAATTGTCGGTTCGTGCAACTCTTCTTCTGGTGTTTATGCCGCGGGTCACGGTGCAAGGGGCTGATACATCCCGATAATCCCGGATCCGATGAACTGTATCGCAATTGCCGCAACGAGGATTCCGACCACACGGCTTAATACTTCTGATCCCACCTTACCCATGATCTCATAGAGTCGTTCTGATTGCCCTAATACGAGCCGTGTTGCGATGATCGCGGAGAGGATTGAAACAGAGACAACCGCAGTCCCGGAAGACTGTATGATTACCATAACTGCGGTTATCGCACCGGGCCCGGCGAGTAAGGGAGTGCCTATCGGAACAGCTCCTACACCGGCACCTAATTCAGCTTCTCCAACCATGCCGCATTTCCGCTCTCCTTTTAAAAGGTCGAAGGAGATGAGCAGGAGAAGGAGACCGCCTGCGATCATAAAGCTATTCAAACTGATCCCTAACATATCCAGAAGAAGCTTACCGAGGAATGCGAACACGAGGAGGAGAATAGTAGCCACGATGACCGCTTGATTGAGTTCCTTT
>RXIE01000100.1 GCA_004212135.1 Candidatus Methanophagales archaeon ANME-1-THS
GACTGCAGTTTGCAAGCCAGAATCCGCCCATCAACCAGAAGAAGATGTTATGCAATGACTCCCCTGCTACCGACATCATGAACGATAAAACAGCGCCCAAGAATAACGAAACTGCTATTCCGGTGAGCAATAACGTATCTACCGGTATTCTTCCCCCCACCCGTGCGATGGTATAGACCAGGAAAGTGGCGAACACGGCACCTGAGAAAGCCATGAACGGTGTAGTGTAAATCGAGAAGAAGTGCGGAAAAACGGTTAGCGAGAGAGCAGCGCCAACTGCCGCGCCTGATGCTATCCCTATTATATACGGGTCTGCCATGGGATTTTTAAATAATCCTTGCAACGTTGCCCCTGCAGTTGCCAGCGAGAGCCCTACCAAGATACCCAAAAATATCCTCGGCAGTCTTATCTGGAAGATTATTACTTCGTTTACAGAAGAAGAGGCTCCGCAGAGCTTAAGTTTGCATCCCACCAAAGCAACAATTTCCAGCGGCGGCACATAAACAGGACCGATTGCCATTGTCAGCACGATGGTCACGCCTAAAAGTGCAAGTAGATAAATCAAGACCATCTTCCACTGGATAAATTTTCTCAGTCGCGTTGCTTTTACTTTTTTCATCTTGATCGTGGCAGAATTATATTCCTGGTCTTTACCATCTGCTCTGATTCTAAAAGAGCCTACGGTCTTTTAAAAGCGGTTCGTTCTTCCTGAAAGATACACTACCGCAAGCAATACAATAATTGCCAGTACCGCTTCAAATCCAGACGTCTCTGGTGTAGCAGAGGGCATAGGTGTCCGAAATTCACTGAGATACCCATGAACCGTTTCCGTGGCATCCACTATCCTTGGACCTGCTCTGGAAGCGATATCAGCATTTATAGTATAAACTCTTTCATTTTTGACTGCATCTACCACTTTCAGCCGCTCCTCGTTTAATATGTATTCGTATGGTGCCATTTCCGCTACTCCATGTCCAACAGAAACAATTATCACCTCTGGATTCCGGTCTATAAATTTCTCCAGACTTACCGTGCCCCAATCTTTAATGTCAGAAAAGGCATTCTCGCCTCCTGCGATCTCTATCATCTCGTCTTGCACGGTGCCACTGCCTGCAACCCAGATAGGGTCGTGCCAGGTAATATGAGCAACTTTTGGTCTTTTTACATCGCTCGTTTTGTTTTTTATCTCTTCTATCCTTCTATTCATAGCCTTAACTAAAGAAGAGGCATTCTTCTCTTCTCCTGTTATCCTTCCTACCAGCATTATATCGTCTAATATTTCACTGATATTTTCAGGATTCAAGCCTACAATGGTTATACCCAGCTCTTCTAACCTCTCAAATGTTTCTTTCCCGTTCAACTCATCGCCGAGAACAAGGTCAGGCTGCAGCGATACCACTTTCTCTATGCTTACCGTGGTAACACCACCTATCTTTTCTCGCTCTTTTGCTTCTTCCGGATAATTGCAGTACTCGGTCACGCCAACAACCCTATCGCCAGCGCCGATGGCGAACAAGATTTCCGTATTGGTTGGTGATAAAGAGATAATTCTTTCTGGAACCCCGTGGATGGTTACAGTCCTACCGAAATCGTCGGTTATTGTGAGTGTTCCCGCCCCTACTGGTACGGAAGAGAATGCAATGGCACTTAAAACGATCGTTAGCGTTGCGATTATAACTATCCCTTTCTTCATTCCTTTATTATCCATCTTTACCATCTTATTCCCCTCCTTCCGTCATATTCGCAGGCACATACACCATTCCTCCATCTCTCGTTTTATATATCCTCCCCACTTCTCCCACTATTTCCGTTTGCACCGTCTGGTTGATCATATCAAGCTTCTCTATCTTCTCACCGCTCTTCACGATTATTTCCATATTCTGCTGCCCCGGATTCTTGACGATGGTCATGTCTGCCTGTGTTAAAACTTCGGGCAGGCTGAGATAGAGCAGGATCATCACCATTAACCCAAGTGCGAATACCATTGCAACGTCGAATAGATTCGCAACACCCGACATCGGGTCTTCATCACGTCTTCTGCGACCTTGACTTCCTCCTACTTCTTTCATGTACTTCATTTTCTTTCTCCTTTTATTAACCACAGATTACACAGATTCTCACACAACCTTTCTTATGTGGGGCTCCGCCCCACGACCCCGAAAACCCTGTAAGGGTTTAAAAGAAAGCTTGACCAAAGATAAAACTTTTTTCTAAAAAGTTTTAGTGTTAATCTTGTGGAATCTTGTGGTTTCTAATTTTTAATCACCCCCCAAACAGTATCTCGCAGATATATCTTATATCATCCATATCCAAGCGATACCAGTGCTGGCGAACGGCAGTGATAACATAAGCGATTCCACCGACGAGCAAGCCGAGAACAGTGGTGCCAAAAGCATAGATGAGTTTGGTTGCAAGTGTATTTACATCACCCTGAGATAAAGCGAGGAGTGCCGGACCCATCGGCACCAGTGTTCCCATAAGACCGAGCATAGGACCTATCCGAACCATAGTTATCGTTCTCTGCAATCTCTTTGAAATCCATGCCTCGTATTTTTGTATAAGCCTCTCAAGTCTTACTTCAAACAGGTCGTCATCTCTGAGCTTCGAGAGTTCATCGAGGAACAAGTCCACGAATTTACCGGATGCACTTTCCTTTGTCTTTTGTATCCCGGCATCAAAATTCTTTTTCATTTCTTCTCTTGCTTCCAGTAACCCTTTATCCATGTCCTCAATCCTAACTCTTTCATGCTTCCTCCTCGTTAGCCATTCGGCTGTTACCATCCCACTTTCCACAATCGCCCACATCGCTAATCCATACAATACAATTAACACCGGGTACCGTAGTATGGACGAAATAAAGGTTAAACCTTCGGTGCTAATCCATGATAACGCATTCATTTATCTCTTCCTTAGCCTCCTGTATGCTCTTCTCTCCTTGTGGTAGCCGAAATAAAAGAGGGTTATGACCAGTATCGCCAGCAGCACCAAAAGTATCGGCAGTGTTCCCCCACCCCCTGACGCACCAGATGTAGCGTTTCCAAACGGGAACCCCAAAACTTCTTTCTTCGTTTCTTCCGCTGAACCACTCGCATTTACCGGTATTTGCATTCCACCCGCTTCTCCTGCTCCGCCTTCGCCGAACCCGCTTCCTTCGCCGATTCCACCCGCAGAACCACCGCCAATTCCATCACCGAAACCACGACCGGAGCCTGGAGGAGAAGTTTGTGTTGGCGTCGGGCTTGGCGTGGGTGTTGGTTCTATCACCTCCACCACCGCTGAATCTGTATTATTCGTGTAATTTGCATCAATTTCAATCATCGCCATGACCTTAAGGGTGTGATTTCCAGTCTTTGAAGCACTCCAATTGAAATTTAAACGTTGACTCTTATTCACAGGCAGTGACGGTGCCTCAGCATGCTGATCGCCATCCACAAAGAACATTGCGCTAAAGGTCTCGTTTGTTTCATTCCCGATGTTTGTTATACTCGCTTCCACCGTGACCGTAACGCCGACAGGAGCAGGATTTGGCGATACCTTAATCTCTGTCACAAGGTCTGGCTTGTTATCCTCCACATTTACAGTTATATTAGCAGTGTTATTCAATGGATTTGATTCGCTTACATTCCCGGGTGGTGGATTAACCTCCACGGTGAGATAATGTCTTCCCGGCTTGTCCAGAGTCCATTTTAATGTTATATTTTTTGGTTCGCTGATGTTTAACGGAGGTTCAACGGTTTGGTTATCAATCACTTTGTCTTTGTGCCTCAATTCAACCTTAAAGCTTTTAGTCACATTCGATTTCCCGATATTTTTAATCGTTGCGGTTATATTTCCCTTTTTCCCAACAACATATTCCGGTGCCTCTACTATAAGGTCCGGCATCGTTCCGTTCCCATATTTGATAACTCTGCCTCCATGAACGGTATAAACAAATCCGTTCACCACAACCGGTGAGGGACCACCATCCGATTGCCATATCACATCCCCCGTGAATGCATCGAGGCAGGATAACGTAGTGGAGTTGCCGACGAAAACCTTACCATCGCGTGTGACGATGGGCGATGCCGTCCAATGGCCAAGACCTTGTTGACCGCCCTTACCTCCAGTGTTCCAGATCTCATCCCCGGTCTTCGCATCGAAGCAATGAAGGTCTGCTGGGTCTACATAACCATGCACAATTACCACATAGATGTAGCTTCTCGTTGATTTTGATTTTGGCGGTGAATAGTATGCAGGCGTTGAATCGCTCCATCCTATAGGCTCTGTCCAGATCAGGCTCCCATTGATTGCATTGAGTGCATAAAAGGCATCTCTCGTGTAAGTTGTAAAATACACAAGACCGTCTGCAACCGTGACCGAACCGCATACATCACCGGTTGAAGTGCTCCAGATCTCAGTTCCGTTAACCGCATCCACGCAGAATGCTTTGCTCTGACACAAGCCAGAGCAGAAACTGCCGAAGTACACGTTCCCGTATGCGATTGCAGGTGTGGATTGAGCACGTGCTCCATATCCCATGGAGAAGTTCCACAGCACTTTTGGCTCGGTTCGATTGTTTTTAATGCAGTAGTAGTGGTGTCCCCACCAGTCGCCGGCATAGATGGCTCTGTCTGTGACCGCAGGACCTCCATTCACAGAACCCTCACCTGTTGGGAATTTGAATTCCCATTCTATCTTACCTGTCTCTGCATCAATGCGATAAACGCCTTTTCCTGAGGATACAAAGACACTTCCGCTGTTGTAGGCTGGCGTTGCCCATGAACCATACTCCTGCGATGCAATCCTTGTTGCCCATAGCACCTCTGCATTTTTTTCAGAGTCTTTCAGTGCAACGAGGTATGTGTAAGGAGAAGGGCCGAAGTGCATGCCATGCTGTCCCGTAGCATATACAAACACCTTTCCCCCTGCAACGATGAGTGAAGAAGAAGTGCAAGCACCAATATCCTCGCTCACCCATGCAATCTCGTTCGTATCAGGTCCATCACAGGGAGCATAGCCTGCGTTATCATGGAAGGAGCCCCACTCAAAACCTGCATTTCTGTTTCGGATATAGAATATACCGGACTTATCTTCTGCAGTAACCATTCCAGACCGTGCGACAATTTTTATCATATACTCTCCATCTATCGGATCTGCTGGTGCCTCCTCCACACCTGTATTCCACGCATAGAAGCCGTCATTCGTCTCGTTTGTTGCGATCTCTATCCACCGGTAGCCTCTGTCAGGGCTGTAAAATAAGTCAATCAGCAGCGGGTCTTTATAACTTGCATTCCACGTGACGTTCTGGATGCCACTCCACACCTCGCCACCAACGGGTGATGTCAGCTCAAGGTCTATTCTGTTAGCCACGATTACGCGCTTCGTCAGGTTGTTGTTCGTCTCGTTCGTCTCCGCTGTATTGTTATCTGAATCTAAGAAGACAGTGAGGCGGTAGTCTCCCAATTTCATCGGCACCCATTTGAACTCGATACTGCCGTTATATGTA
Organism: Candidatus Methanophagales archaeon ANME-1-THS; assembly: GCA_004212135.1. Classification (GTDB taxonomy): domain Archaea; phylum Halobacteriota; class Syntropharchaeia; order Alkanophagales; family Methanospirareceae; genus ANME-1-THS. The sequence goes on from RXIE01000100.1 coordinate 5,486, forward strand.
TTGAGATTTGTCCTTTTCAGCCTTATAGCCTTTTTCGTGGGAACTGCATCTACAACGTGCTGCTCGACTTTTATGAACACGGATGTGATGTTGCCATCAGGAATGGCATCCACACCCAGTATGCCGAGACGCATAGAGCCTATCCCGGTTGCCGTGGCGTATTCGTCATCAGATATAAATGTATTGTTCTCGTTTGACCAATTGTATGAATATATAACATCGCTTGCATTCAGCAGCTCCACCGTACAATTCGTTGAACTGGCATCTGTGTAGTTCACCACAACAGCCACATAATCCACGCACCATGTATCACCGCTATCCACGAACCCTGTGGAAGTGTTTGATGTGATGCTTATGTTCAGTGTATTGATGTCTTCCCAGCTCCAGTTCGCTCGCGATCCGGTTATGTTATACGTTAAATTTGAATCGGTGGCTGTTCCGGAGAAAGTTTCATTTTTGCCGGACGTACCGTTGAAGATCGGTGTTATTATGACGCATAGTGGACCGCTTTTATCAACTATCTCATCAATCACGAGCGTGGCATTGAACCCTTCCGCCGTTCCGTTCACCGTTACGGTTATCGTATTCACCTCATCTATGTAGAGAACCTCTGGCGTTATCTCTTCAGGAACGAGGTCCGGAAGCAGAACCTCAAATGTCGCGGTGATATTGTTGTTCCCTTCATTCGTCTCATTTATATCATCATCAGAATCCACAAACGCAGTTATCGTGTGGTTTCCAAGCTCGGTTGGCTTCCAGTAAACAGTGACGTTCTCTTTACCATAGCACGTCACATTGGCGGTCTTGCCCACGACCGTCCCGTTCTCGATTAACGAGATGTTGAAGTTTTCCGCAAAACCTTCAACTGTTACATTCACCCTGTTTCTTGCGTTTACAAAGATTTCACCAGCGGTTATTGATGTTGGAATCAGGTCTGGAAGTAGCACGGTTACTGTTTCCTCCAGTGTATTATTATTTTCATCTCGTTCACCCACCCCTTTATCAGAATCCACTGTAAGTCTCAGGTTATAGGCTTTATTCTTCGATGGTCTCCAGCCAAAGGAGACCGTGAGGTTATCCCTTATACATTTTATCCGCTGCTTGCCTATAAGTTCTTCTCCATCCGCCTCAAGCGTTACGTTGAAGTGCTCATCGGTTCTGCCTCTTATCGTGCAGTTTATAATGTTTGTTACGTTCACAAAGACATTACCAGGCGGCGTTATGGCAGAAGGAAATAAATCAGGAAGCGTCACGTTCACTCTCTTCGTTGCATTGTTGTTTCCCTCATCAGATTCCGTAATGTTATGCATCGAATCTGCGAAGACGGTTAGATTGTGGTCGCCGGTAGTGCTGGGCTTCCAGCTAAAAGAGACTGGCGTTAGCGAATCATGCCACACGGAATGGACTTTCTTTCTCTCAACGAACTCGCCATCTGCAAAAAGGTCAACATAAAATATACCACCGTTGCTTCTTATGCTTGCTTTGACCTCATAAGAGGTATTCACATAGATTTCTTCATCGGTTACGATGCCGGTGACGGAGACATCCGGTAATTCGTAATCCTCTCGCATCGTCTTGAGCATCACCGGATACGGTTCGCCGCAGAGCGCCGGAATGGGGTATGTCGTTGTCATCGGTGGGAATAATGAAAAGTTTGCGGTGTAGTTGAACGAGCCATCTGACTGCTGAAGACTCAGCAAATAGTTAATTGTCTCAGTATAGTTGGATAAGTCTTCTCCAGCGGCGATGAACGCCTGTATCGCATAAGAAGTGCTTATCACATTAGAATAGCCACCTTCACCATCCCGGGCATTCCTGAGATAATTTAATCCATTTGTTATAACTTGTGAATTCATATCCTCTCCAGCAGCGGTAAGCGCCTGAATCACGAGAGCTGTTGTGCTGACATCGCTATCGCTGTTTTCACTAAAAGAACTCCATCCACCATCAGTATTTTTATTTTGTCTACCTTTGATGTAGTTCGTTGCATTTATAATCATTTCCTTTGTTCTTGGGTCGTTATCACCAGATGAGACGAGTGCGAGTATTGCGAGTGCATCGTCCTTCACAGTATCTGGGTCTCCAAACTGCTCGCCGTCATAATAGGACTTCAGCATCGGAAGATAGTTCACGCCACCGAATTTCGTCGGGTCTTCCCCAATCGCACTTATCACAAGAACCATCCGTGCGAAGTCTTCTGGCATAGTTAGACATGGGGGAGTTGAACCGGGCGGTGAGAAACTTGCTAAATATCCCGGCTCCCAACGTAGATAATCAATGAGAGAAGAGGAAGAGTAAGATTGAGTTGTTCTCCAAGTAGAAGGGTCCTCGCCAGCAGCGACGATTCCAAGTGCAGCCCGCCCTGAGTTTTCAAAACCCCATATACTGCCTGTTGCAAGTTGTTCGCCTTTCAAGAACTTGAGTGCTGAGCTTATGTTATCGGCATAGTAGAATAACGGTGGTGATACCGTTACATTAATTGAGAATTTATTGTTCGTATCGTTTATCTCTTTTAGTAATGCGTTTTTTGGATGCACTTCGACGCCCAATTTATAACCTCCAACATTTTGAGGTTTCCACTTGAAGTTTACAATATTCTCACCCGGAGCTATCTTGATAATCTTTGTGGCACCGTCCACCGTGAAGTTCACATATACATCTTCTGGACATGGATATGTCCCGCTTCTTTCAATCGTAACGAGTATCGTATTCTCTCTACCTGCATAGGTTATGTAAGGTTTTGCGATTGCCTTTATCCCAATGTCAAAGGTTAATCCTGATGGTTCTATAAGAGGATAATAATCGGAATTGTTATCGCATACTTTATATGGCACATCACCGATACCATCGCTGTTATTGTCTGTGCCGTTGTAGTCGAACCAGAAATTGCCTGTATAATTTGTAAATGTAGTCTCATTGTAAGAGTAATTTACAGGAACCGTGGAGTTCCAACTGTTATTTCCATGTATACCAGCTTTTCCAAATATGTTGTTGAGATAGATGGTGTTATTGTTTCCACTGAAGGGATAAAGCGAGAAGATTGTGTTGTTGTAGATTGTATTATTGTCTCCCTGCAAGGAGATACTGGAAATATAGTTGTTGTAGATTGTATTATTATCACTATAATATACCACCTCTGGCCAACTATAACTATCTACTCCGCCAACCAAGATTTTATGGATGATGTTATTATGGAGGATGTTGTCGGTTGTATTTCCCATAAAAATTGAATACTTTTCTGAAATGAATGTGTTATTCTCTATTATATCCCCTTTTGATTCTGATCCTATTATTAAACCAAAGGGACTACTGTCTCCGGTACTGAATTCACAGCCGTAAATTTTGCTGTTACTTGCATTTAATATTGTTATGGGTATATGCTCGATAGACAGCCCTTCTTCTGCATAATTGTAAAGGGTGAGATTGCTCAATGTAATTTCATTTGAATCCTCGATGACGATGTTTCTCTTCTTATTCCTGGCACTCTTCTCAACTCCAACGGTGAATCCTGATAGTGTGATCTGCTCAGAGCTTTTTATCGTTATTAAATCAGCAAGTATACCTGAGCGTGTTATGAGCTTCACATCCCCGAGTCCGATTATCCAAAGAAGATTTTTATTCTCTATTCTGATGGTGTGTTCGTTGTCGTTGATGGGATATTCTCCACCCTCAATGTATATCGTACTTCCAGGTGAAGCCGCATCTATCGCTTGCTGGATTGTGGGATAATCGGTTGGGACGCGGATGATTGGAATTCCTTTTACAGTTACATCTATTGTGATGTTGTTGTTCGTTTCGTTCGATTCAGAGATATTATTTTCCGGGTCGAGCTCAACCGTGAGGGAATAGTTCCCGGTAGTATTAGGAATCCAGTTAAAGGAGATAGATTTGTTTTCCATCCGATTCAGTGATTCTATTTTTATTTCGTCCACTGTTTCATTGTTTACCGTGAATAGAGCTGTGAAATTAGAGGCATTGACAAGCCCTTTGTTTCTTATTCTTACTTCGATCTCATTCGTGACGTTTGTATATGCAATGCCGCCGAAGCTTGTGATTGTAATATTTTCAGGCGTTATGTCCGGTAGCATCAATGGCAAATCATTTTTATCACTCCAACCAATGATGTCCATGTCTTCCAGTTCGTGGTTTGTGATGTTTTTCGTATTATTCAATTCTTCTTCCGTCTGATTGGAAAGCGCAATTGCAGGTACCAATGCTGAAAATACCAGTAAAATTATTGCTATTACCCCGATACCTTTATTCATCATGGTTTTCACTTCTTTCCCTTCTTAATTGACAAGTTTCAGGATCCACGATGCAAGATACATGTCATCACCACAACCATACAATTACAACAATTTTATTGCTGGTATCCAGTCATAATAGATTTTTCCGTTAGCATCTACGAATGAACTGCAGTTCATCCAGCCATTTGCTGTTGGCAGCGCGGGTGTATGGTGAACTTGTGGATATGAGCCCGTTCGTATCGTGTAGTTGTAAACCATGCCTTCTTTCAATGTTAATGTTGTGTTGAACGAGATATTGTGGTAATCACCCCGGTAGCCGCCCCAGTTAGCGATTGCACACACTCCTTCCGTCTCGTTCCATATCTTTGCGAATTCTGTATGCCCGCCTGTGCCAACGCAGGGATAAGTGTAGAGTTTGTTCACAATGATTGTTTTATTTGGCTTTATTGTGCCATTATGCGTGCCGGAGATGCTGGGATATGGATTTTCTGGTCTTCCGGTATCGAAGATGGCGGGTTTGGCTTCAAGCGAGATATTGAAGTTAAAGTATCCACCATTGTCTATCTCTTGCTGAATTATTGTATGGTTTGTAACGTTTGACTGCGTTCCATCCGGGCTTTTGAGATCAAACTGTAACGTCTCACTCGCATTCACGTCGGTTCCATTAACGAGCACGAGCTGGTAGTAGTTGGAAGTTGGGATTGTGTCTGCCTGCCACTTCGCACCACTGCCTAAGTTTGTTACGTTGACCACAGCACCGTTGCACGCACTGCCGTTCTCGTAGAAGACATAGCCGTTTACCACGTATGGTGCAGGTGGTGCAGGTTGAGCTATAGCTGGTGCGACTGATACCGCGAACAATACCAATGCACTCGCTAAGGCGATAACAGTTATACTTCCCATTCTTCTGTCCATTTTTTTCTTTCCACCTCCTAAACAACTTTCATTTTTTTATTTGTCCGTCCAGTTTTCTATGTTATACTATATCGGTTATCGGGACTTCACCCAAACGCAGTCTTTGCCTTTAATTGGTGTGCCACAAAATTCTTCCTTGAGATTGCCGGTCAGTGTAAGTTCGACCTTTCCTTCACTCAGGTTTAATTTTTCGACTAATTCCTGGGTGTCAAACTTGAGTGAGAGGTCCGTATAGCCGTCGCCGTTGAGGTCATGGCAGTCGCATAGTTCTCCTGCAAAGGGTGTGGCAACATCTTCGTAGCTCCAGCGAATCGGCGCAACTCCCTCTTCAATCCCTTCACGAGTTAGCAGGATTGTGCTGGGATCTATGGTTGTAACGTCAAAGGACCCGGTGCCCAATACGGCAACTGGTAAGACCCCCTCACTCTTCGGGTTGAGCGGATTCGGACAGGAACCGGGTTTGATATCAACAAAGACCGGCACTTCGGGTAAGCACCTGAATGACACGGGTGGATAGTTGTATATTCCACTTCCGTAGGTCGGATGAACGGCATAGACATACCACGTGCCGGGTGTGGACCACTGGAATGTGCAGTTACCATCAGCACCGGTTGTTCCTACTGACGGACCCTCTCTATAAGCTGCGTTGCTGACATTGACACTCGCACCGCTCAGCGGATAGGTTCCGGTCGTGTTCTTCCATGTAACGGTTGCAGTGATGTTCTCGCCAGGGTATATCGAAGTCTTATCAAGCGTCGTGAGCACCATGTAGTAGTTCAGCTTATAGTTGAACCAGTGGACGAACTCTCCTCCTGATAGGTCGTATTGAGCACCACCTACCCATGGAACCGTCTCGTTGACCGCATACATCCAGTTGTTGTAATCTCCGGGATCATTACCAATCTGGATCAGGTATTCGCCCCAAGCTGTCATTATTATATCCACATTGATGCCATTGTCCTGACAGTAGGCAACAAGGGCGCCCATCGCGGTATGGTTGTTGATTGTAATTCCGTCTTCTGTTACCGTGCCTGAGTAGACCGTGTAGCCTGGAGCTTTGAAGATGTTTCCGTTGATGCCGTCAGCGTAAAGGTCGACATTGATTGGCGGTAGTGCCGCCGCTGAAGATACTACAAACACTGCTAATATTATCATCAATATTCCGACTAATACTGTTTTGTTTTTTATATCCATTTTTTCCCTTTTTCACCTCCTAAATTTTTTTATTATCGGTGCATTCACCACGACACCCCTGCTGTGAAGCAGCAAAGGCAGGTCCCCCCTGCACCTCGAACCTTCTATTCGTGGTTTGAAAAATAATCGGGGGGGCGGAAGAACCGCCCAATAAACAAAGAAGAAGGCAGAAAAGCCCTCTTGCATCTTTCAACTTTTTACTTTTTACGTACATTTCGTTCGCAACCTATCTATTCGAAAAGCACCTGCGTATCACCATATTTTATGGGTGTAACTGCGGGCGTAGGCGTTGGAACCGGCTCATTACAGGTCAGAGTTCCGCTCTGGTCAACGAAGAATACCGAGTCACCAATTGTTATCTTCCAGACTGGATAATACGGTGATTTGCCCCTGTAAACCAGTTCAAGGTATGCTTTTCTGCTTTGTTTCTCAGTCTCGTTATAGGTAATGTCGCCGAGCGTATTAACGTTTTCGTCAACGACATCAGCCTTTTTGAGCTTACCGGTTGCCTTTTCCTTTTCCACCACTTTTAACGTTGATTTGCCCTTCATTTCCTTATACACGATCTTCAATGCCTCCTGCGCTGTAACCGGCAGGTACTTGACAGGCTCTTTCACCCATGACGCTTCCTTGAACTTCCCGCCTTCAGAATCCACGATGACCACTACCAGTACGCTATTGCCGTCGGGTTCGATACCGAAAGGCACCAGATAGTAATCGCCCGCATCGCTTTTCACCGCCATCGGTTTACCTGCTACCGTGCCGGCGAACGTCTCTTTGAAGTCACGGTCATAAGGTGCGAGCTGCTCGTTGACGCCCTCTATGGCTGCCTGCACGACCCTGTTCTCCTTTTCGCGGTCAAGCTTTCTGCTGCATATCAACTGGTTGAGTGGCTCGCCACCCACATCCACGGTGAGCTCCCCGTCTGTTGCTTCCGCAGTAATCGTGCCGCTGAACCTTGCCCTGGAATGGACTAACCGCACCTCAGAAGGCTCCTGCTCCGGCGGCTCGCAAATTGCCACATACCTGTTCTTGTAGCTGTCACCGTCTCTGACACCGGTAAGATTCTTGTAATATGTGCCCGTCCACTGGTCCACGGACTTGTAGGTGTTCTCGCCGATACCTCCCGGATTCGGGTCGTTTATCCAGAACCCGTAGATGTCATAACTGCCCTGCGATTCCCGCTTTGGATTCTCACTTGTGTGTATTCCCCTTATTGCCATCCAGTTGGAGTAGTCGCTGTACGCCGGGGCAGCTGAAGGACCAAGATAATGCCAGTAGCAGATGTACCAGAGCGCACGCTCAACCGTGGTATAGCTTCCGATACCGTAGTTCGCATATTTACCACCGCCGTAAGAGGTGGTATTGTGTAGAATATCGTTCAATGTCCACTGCATACCCTTCGGGTCAACATACGAGAGGTTTTCGTTGCACGGCTTCTGGTTGTGCGCAATACCTGTCTCGTTCAAGTATTCCTGAGTTGGCACCAGAGGTCTGTAATGGTCAATCATCATCTGCATGACCGCAGGTCCGCTCCAGTTCGACTGCTCCCATCTTTTGTATGGATAGGTCATCCAGTTCAGGCAGTAGTGGTTCAGCGTGAGGTTGATGTTGAATACTCCTCCAGCGTTGATCTCATCTGCCGTAACGCTGTGGTCTGAGACATTGCAGTTGCTCTCGTTATTACCGAGATACTCGCATGCGATGATTCTAAGCGTATCGCCTTCTTTCACTTCACTGCTGTTCTCGAGCACGAGCTGGTAATAGTTATAACTTACATTTGTCTCCGCCGTCCATTCGGTGTCCGTGTTCAGATTGATCACAGTAACCGCAGGGTTATTGCATGGGTTGCCATTTCCCTTCCAGATATATCCGGAGATCATGTATGGCGTCTGTGGCTGCGCAGCAGCAGCCGCTGGCACTACCATGCAGCACATTGCTATTGCTGCCATAACCACCAAAATCAATATTTTTGCATTCACTTTTTTCCTTTTCACCTCCTAAAACTTTTAAAAAAGTTTAATAACCACAAGATTACACAGATTTTTTTTTATTCCCGCTATACAGGTATCATTTGTATTCATTCTATCCGCACCCTTTTCCCTTCAAAGTCTATCTCCTTTCATCTCATCCTTTAATCTATGTCAATCTGTGCAATCTGTGGTTTAAAACTTCTCCAAAAAAATAAAGGGGATTAGAGGACCTGACCCCTCACTCAGATTTCATGGTATTACGTGTGCGTGATGTCCACCTTTACGAAATCCGTGCTGATCTTTGACACTTTCTTCCCGGCATGCGGAGAATTCTGTACCACCAGTATCGTCATATTTCCGGTTGCATCGAGGTAGTTTCCGATCCCTGCAGTTCTCTCCGCGATCAGGTAGACTTCCGTTTTGACGGTCGTAGTAGCCAGTTCTTCGTATCCCGCGCCGTTCCAGATGTAAAGTGTTGCTCCCTGTATCGCGCTCCTGTCGGCATGCGCTCCTATGCCATTCCAGAGTATCTCAATCTTTTGTATCTTTACCGGTTGTTCTGCGATCTTAAACACGAACCTGTGGGCTGCATACCAACCCAGATTAGTAGTGGAATCGCTCTGCATCGTTCCATCATCTCTGCTAATCTTGCCATACTGATCCCTTCTTGGGTTTGTCGAGGTTATGAACACAATGCCCGGGACATCACTCGTAGCAGGCGGATTTGCATCTACCTGGAACCTGTATGCCCATTTGTCCGAACCCGCACCAGTTGTGAAATCGTAAGTGGTTACAGTTGGCACTTTTAGTGTGAGATTGAAATTGACTATTCCACCGTTATCGAGTTCATCCTGCGTTACCTCGTGGCTTGTTCTGTTGAACTGCGTCGCAGCCGGGTCCCTGGCATCGAACTGCAATACCTCGCTCATATTCACATCAGTGCCATTTGTGAGCACGAGTTCGTAGTAATTGGTGCCTGTACCATTCTCCGCAAGCCAGGTATTACTTGTATTCGTATTATTCACCTCAACGATAGGAGCATTGCACGCAGTCACGTCTTCGTAGAACACATATCCGTTTACCACGTATGGTGCAGGTGGTGCAGGTTGAGCTATAGCTGGTGCGACTGATACCGCGAACAATACCAGTGCACTCGCTAAGGCGATAGCAGTTATACTTCCCATTCTTGTCTTCATTTTTTTCTTTTCTCACCTCCTAACAACTTTTTTACCTTCGGTAAAAACCTTGACTAAAAACTTAGTCCTGGTTTTTCTTTCTGCGAAAGAAACCTTTACTAAAGAAAGGTTCTTTTTTTGCCTTCGGCAAAAAACCTTGACTAAAAAATATTTTCATCATTTTCTTTTAGCTCTCGACTTTCTTTTGCCCCATTTTCCGTCCTTTTTCATTTTCTTGTGTCTATCTCGTGGAATCTCGTTGTTTTTTATTTTTATTTCCCTCGAAAAAAATAAAAAGAGGGAAAAATTTTGTTCCCTTCCCTTATTTTCTCGTTACTTTTCTTTTTTCTAAAAAGAAAAAGTGTGTTAGCAGCTTTTCGTCAGTGTAGCAGCTTCTTTCATGCTGATGAAGTAGCCTTCGCCTCTGTCCATCGTCGTGAAGTCGTTGAACACCGTTGGCGCATGCGGATTGTAAACCTCGAACTTCTTCGACGTTGCATTGAACCTTGCCACGTAGTTATACTTGCCATCTAACGAAGAAAGCGCATCAGTGACGTTCTTCGAGCAGTTCAGCCAGCCGACCATGTTCAAGCCTTGCGAAAGATTAACGTTCATCGATGTATAAGCACTGCCGGTGTACTTCCACGTTCCCGCAGAGGTCATGTTTATGAAGTATCCGATGCCGTTCGACATGGTATCCGATGAGCTCATCGAGACCCAGCTCTTGGTCACCGCATTGTATCTGTTGTAGTACTCGTAGGAACCGCTCACGGAGCTCATTATGTTCGCTACCGTCATGTTGGTTGCATTGGTCAATGGCAGTGAAATGAGGTTCCAGCCGGTAACGAGGTCTTTGGTGAATGTCTCTGGTGGTGCTATGCATGTGAATGTGCCGTTTACGGCAGAAACAGGCACATTGTTACCGAGTTTATCCCCAATCAAAGTTGGATCTGGTGTCTGTGGATAGAAATGGCTGACTTCTATCGGACTTACGCCTGGACTTATGCCCGTCAACGTCATGTTCCCTAAATAAATCTCGCCTGGTCCGAATCCACCGAACTCGTTTCCACCAAAGAATACATAGTTACCCATATGCTTCCAGTTCCACAAGTCCCAGTCGTTTTTATCAATTGGCTCTACAATTTTCGTTATGTTCACTACACTGGGGTTAAAGTCTATATGCACCTGAGCACAGCCAATCTGGTTATCGGTGGGAGTGCTCTCCACATGTACTACAACAGATACAAGCACACTTTCGCCGGGACTGCAACTGCTGTTCTGTGGAACGAAGTAAAAATAGTTGCCCGCTGCCGCAGGTGCTGTAAACACTGCTAATACTGCCAATACTATTCCAATTCCAAATACTGCTTTTGCTTTCTCCATTTCTTCTTTTTTACCTCCTATTTTTCATTTTTGGTGCATTCACCACGACACCCATGCTGCGAAGCAGCAAAGGCAGGTCCCCCTGCACCTCGGACTTTTTATTCGTGTTTTTAAAAATAATCGGGCGGAAAAAAACCGCCCAAACATTTCTCATTCTTTATCTACCTCCTAACCATCGCAGCAGCAGTTCAACGCTCCGCCGTACATCGCATTGAATACTTTCGTCACATCCAAACCCGTTATTATCTTGTCGCAATCTACATCTGCTGCCCACTGACTGTAAATAGATCCACCGTACATCGCATTGAATACTTTCGTCACATCCAAACCCGTTATTATGCTATCGCTGTCCACATCCCCACACATGCCCTTATCGAGTGCATAGAGCTTTCCGGCATCGTTACCGAAGAATACACGTGCATCGCCCGCTGTGTTGTTGTAGACCGCAACACCCTGGAGGATGTATTCGCCGCTTGAAGGTGATTCCGAAGGTTCGTAATACCACCAGCACCGATCGCTACTGTCAGTTCTGTTTACCTTGACGCAGTATAGCCTGCCGTTATCGCAGTTTGTCGTGAAGTAGATGTAGAGATAGTCGCTACCGACCGAGATTACAGGAGATGCCATTATGCCCGGGCTCGCCGAACCCACCTTCGGGACCTCGAAATACCACTCGATCGTGCCGTTCGACTCATAGATGCAGTATAGCCTGCCAAGTCGATGGAAACTGCCATCTCCAACGTAAACCCGCCCGTTGTGAACCACCGGTGTTGACTTTGTGACCGTGTTCAGCGGACATTCCCATGCATAAGAGAGGTCGCCGGTAGTGGTGTTGAAGTCATAAGCCCATAAACGCCCGGTAAGCGAAGCCCCGCTGACCGTGCCATCTGTGAAGTAGACCCTGCCACAGGTTGCATTGTGGTATGTTGCATTGCATGTAACAGACGACCTGATAGACCTCGCACTTGTGTTTATTGCCCTTATGTTCGCCTGGTCAATCAGCGCACCCGTGTTCTTGTTAAGGCTCGTGATCTTTCCGAGATCGTCACCAAATACGATGTAATCGCCGATTATGCATGCACCAGCCCAGTAGTAGCCGTTGTTCGCTCCAGCAGTATGGTTCCAGATTGCGTTCCCATTTGCAGCGTTACGGCAGTAGTAGGTTCCTGAATACGTATCACCCGCCGTACCATTCCATGTGCCGAAGTATATTTTACCGTTATCGTACGTTATCGGCGTGTTGATCTGCTCGCTCTCGTTTATAGTCTTTTCCCAGATCTGAGAGGTTACATCATTTGCGTTTACCGCAAATACATGCCCCTTCTTTGTCCCTCTGCTCATTCCGAAGAAGATTTTGCCTTCGCCATAAGCAGGCGTCGAGAGCTGGAACATCCATTCACCTGCATCCTCACTATACTGTTTGTTTCCGTTCTCCGCGCCTGTTATTGCATTGAAAGACCAGATATATCCAAACGCATCGAGCACGTAGACATTATCACCTGCAACGATCAGCACGACATCAATGCCTGCCCAGCCCGAAGAATGTGTAAACGCACTCCACTTAACACTTCTCCCGAGAATCTTCTCGTCTGCAACGCCTGTATTCATTGCATCCTTCTGGAACTGCTGCCAATCTAACGCAGACGCTGTTGCACTTATTACGATACAAAACAAAACCGCTGCTGCAATACTTCCTCTTTTCATCAATTTTCACCTGTTTTGGAAGTTAGAAGTTTGCCTTTAAATTACTTTCGTTTTGGATAATAATTATAATTCAAATGGATTATAAAGATTGATTTTATGTGCCACCCTTTACTTTCATCCTCATCCTTTTCTTGAGAACTGGAACTAACCGCTTTATTTCTATTTCTCCATCCTTCTCTATCTTGTAATCATTAATAGGCACATTTGGTAAGTTTCCGTCTACTTCATATATATAAAAGCCTTCATCATCGTCTATTGATACAACAAACTCCTTATCTCCTGCTTTCTTTATCCTCACTCCTGCAACCTCCTTTAATACCTCCAATATGCTCGCTCCTTTCCGAACTTCTATTTCACATTCCTCGCCAAAAGTCTCCATCACTTCGTACAACTTCGCCATATTTGCACTTAATACATGCGTCTTACCAAATGTTTTACGTTCGACCAGCTTCGCATGCTCTAAAATCTTCACGTGCTTCGCCGCGACAGGCACTGATATTCCTAATGCTTTTGCCAAACCTGTTACATGGTATTCGCTCTTCATCAAAAGTTTCAACATCTCTATCCTCGTTTTACTACTCAATGCTTTGAATATCATTGTTTATCTATATCCTATGAAGCCGGATAAAGCTGAAAGTCATCAATAAACCATTTTGCCTTCTCTGCTTCTTTCATTTTCCGTGCATTTTCCATTTTAATACTTTTTTTCTTTAAATAGCTTTCATTTTGGGTAATAAATATAATCCAAATGGATAAACAGCCAGGATGCAAAAAATATACTCTTCACTACTCCGAGTACTGCCACGTATTTGTTTAGCTTAGCACCCTAAAAAATCCCAAATCCTAATATATACCAATACTACCAAACATGTGGGGCTCTGCCCCACCACCCCGCAAGCCCTGTAAGGGCTTATCCCAAACTCCAATACTACCAATTTTACACCCCATTTTTACTCATCCCATCTCTTTGGGATTTGGAAATTGGGATTTACTTGGGATTTGGTAGTATTTGAAATTGGGATTTATCGTCCAGCTATACAAGTACCTGCCACTTTTTATATATGGCTTTAAGTAGATGCAAATAAATAAATAAACAAATAAAATAGAAATGGCAATGGCAGAAGCGGATTTGAAGAGTAGGATCCTCGAACTCATCGAGAAGGATCGCGAGTTCAGGCTTAGCGTAGCTGGACTTGTTGGCTTAAAAGAAGTCCTTGAAAGACTCGAAGAGCACGACCGCAAATTTGAAGAGATCCTGGTGACTCTAAGGGAGCACAGCCAACGCTTTGAGGAGCACGACCGCAAATTTGAAGAGATCTTGACGACTCTAAGGGAGCACAGCCAACGCTTTGAGGAGCACGACC
>RXIE01000101.1 GCA_004212135.1 Candidatus Methanophagales archaeon ANME-1-THS
TTGCCCTCGCTGTGCCCCTAATACTGCCCTTTTCTACGAGCATTGCCATTGACCGTAAGACTGTTTCCTTTGGCGTGTGCAGCCCGAAAAACGGTGTGCCCCTGTTCTCGCTAAAAGTCTTCTTGCACGTCTTGCATCTGAGTAGCGCTGTATTCTGTTTGCCATAGTGTTCCTTTAGCACGATATTCCCCTTTCCTTTCTTTCCGTAATCCGAACACGCCTCGTTTGGACAAAAGAATTCGTCTATGTTTGCTTCTCCCATTTCGCCGAGCCCTTAGCATTCCTTATGGAAATATGGGTTATATATAACTTTCTGCATAATTGGGACACGACCAAATAACAGATACAACATAAATGTTTCGAATGTACTCAAGTACATTCCTCGTCTCGTAACTGATATAAAGAGAATCATCCAAAGGGCAGAAGTGAAAATATTTAAGCCTAAAATATGGTTTGAGTTAAAAGCATAACCGAACGGCGATATTGCTAAAAACCATAAAAGAACCAGCCAATGGGCATTTGCATTCACATTAAATATCTGTGCAGTCAAGAAGATCGTTGCGCCCACAAAGATTGAAGCCAAAAAAAGGAGTGCATGTCCTAATTTGGGATGTGATTTCGTATCAAATTCTAATTTCCATCCAGCAAAGTAGGTCCCAAAAGCTGTAACAAATAAAAGCATCAACTTAAGAAAGTCGGGAATCTTCTTCCAATTTGAAGCCACAAACAATATCACTCCAATTCCCGCAAGGATTGCCCCCAATACCGAAATTGCTGTAATTAGTCTTGACGATTCATCCTCTTTTGCAACTTTTTGGGGTTCGGGAGGTGTTTCAGCCAGCCCATACCTCGATAAAATCTTCTGAGCCTGATATTCATCAATGATCCCCTGGTTTTTCCAATCTTCAACCTCTTTCTTAAGCCACGTTTTATTTCCTTGGTTCACATTATATAAACCGTTTATAAATAGTTGGTTAGCTCTTTATATAATTACGCAATTAAGCCAAACTCACCTTCCGAGCTTCTTCAATAATGCCCGGGGATTCTCGGCCAGCACTTTGGTCACCTCGCTCGGGCCTAGCCCCGCGCCCGCAAGGATTTGTGCCGCACGCTCTTCGGTAAGAAAATCGTCCGGGGAATGTAAATCCGTATTGAGGACCAAGCGTGTGCCCACTTCGCGTGCCACCCGGACTACATACCCATTTGAGAGGCAATGCCCTCTTCGAGACGTAAGTTCGAGATACACATCGTTCTCCTTTGCAAGTTCCGCTTCCTCTTCACTGATCAGGCCGGGGTGCGCGAGGATGTCCACTGAAGGGTTACTTACCGCTGCTTTGTTCGTACCCCGTTCCACCGGCTCGACGATCGTTTCGCCATGCACGACCACCAGTTCTGCACCCAGATCCTCTGCCTTGCGCACGAGCTTTTCAATCTTCTCCGGCGGCACATGCGAGATCTCAACCCCGATAATCACCTGTATATCCGCGTTTCTGTCATTCCAGGGCCCCAATTTGTTCAACCCCGCCAGTACGTACTCCAGATTCGTGAAATCCACATGGTCGGTTATTGCAATCGCTTCGTATCCATGGAATACCGCTCGCCGTATCAATTCACTCGGAATGAGCTCGCCGTCACTGAAAATGGAATGGGTATGAAAATCAAACATGGTCAGTTTTACCTCCTCGTACCCGAACGCTCGCGCATCTCCTTTATCCCCTTTGCAAGCTCTTTGACAATCGCCCCTTTTCGACCTCGTTTCGCCACCAGGACTCGTCCGCTTCTCTCCCAATGCGTCCTCGGATATGCTTTCTCGTTCTCGACCTCCGGCTCCAGGTTGAGCGCCCTCGCCACCTTCTCGATCTCCTCGACCTTCGGTGCTTTCACCGCGTATCTGAGTGATACGATTCTCCCCTCACTCTTTGTCTTCCCCGCAGCCAGATAAGCAGGCCAGATGACTATTTTTTCCGCCATCCTTCGCTCCTTGCGTTCCTTTCCTTTGCTCTTACCTCATCTTCTCCAGGCCAGGCATTACGCACGAAAAGGGAAGAGAAGCGTTCGGTTCACACGAAAGGAAGGATTGATTGCATACTTTTTAATCTCTATCATGTTTACCCTTTAATATAAAATGCAATGCCTTCGGTAACGGTGAAAGAGATACACGCATCTGTTCCCGCCAAGGTGATACTATTTGGTGAGCACTTCGTGGTGTACGGCACGCGTGCCCTGGCGGCTGCGATAAACTGTCGGCTTACCGTAGGGGTATCCGGTAGAGAAAAGAGCGGTTATCACGTCAAAATCGAGAATATACCGACATTCGGCCTGGAACTGGATTTAGAAGAGCAAAGAGGCGGGAAAGCACTGACCTATAAGGATTTCAGCTCCGCAACACGCGCGATCGCGTATGTGAAAGCCGCAATCGAGTATCTCCAAGAGCAGTACGGGCTGGGGCGTGAAGGGGCAGAGATCGAAATAACGTCGGAGATTCCGCTCTCGGCTGGATTAGGCTCTTCAGCCGCGACCTGTGTTGCAACGATCGCGGCGCTCAGAGCGTATTTTGGCATAGAAGGAGATATGAACAAAATACAAAAAGATGCACATGCTGTTGAGAAGCTCGTTCAAGGCGCTGCGAGCCCTATTGACACCGCAATTTCAACCTATGGCGGGTATGTCCTGGTAGAGCGAAACGAGGTAAAGCGATTACGGTTACCTGAATTGGATTTGATGGTGGGCTGTATCGGGAGCATCCCGCTGAGTATGGACAGCACGAAAGCAACTGAGCTGAGCTTGAAGACCAAAACGCTTGTTGCAGGTGTTAGGGAACGAAAAGAGCTCTTCAGCGGCATATTCGATCCCCTCTTTGATGCGGTCGATGAACTCACGGCGCAGGCTATCCGGGCGATCGAAGAGGGCGATTCTGCGAGGTTAGGTGCGTTGATGAACATCAATCATGGGTTGCTCGATGCCATTGGAGTGGTGCCACGGCGATTGAGCGAGCTCGTGAAGGTGTCACAAGAATTAGGTGCGTTGGGCGCCAAAGTAACAGGCGCTGGAGGTACAGACGATATGGGCGGCATCGGCTCGGTTCTGGTGCTGCCCGGCGAGTCTGGAGCTCGAATAAAAGCCGCGATGGAGATTGCCGGTGCGCTCGCGATGGACGTGAAGACGGGTGGTGAGGGTCTGAAGATAGAACCAGGCTATTGATGCTATTCGAGTTTACGGTATGCAAGGGTCCGCCTCCTATATCCTCATTACATGCCATTTCCGATAACATCTCGAGCATATACGACGTTGCGACCGTAGGCAATATCCCGAAGGGCGAGGGCGAAGTCCGAAGCGTATATGCGATGATGATAGGAGAATATGGAGGTACATAAAAGTATAGTGAAACGCCTCAGTCTTTAAAGCAGCGCGACAAAATCATCCAGAGTTAAACCCGCGAGTTTGATAAGCTTTCTGAGTGTGCCTCTATCAAGTTCCTTATGGTTTGGAACGGAGAGTGTAACTTCAGAGCCAGCTTTTACCAGGATAATATGACTGCCCGTTTGCCTCGCACCGACCAACCATCCTTATTAAAGGCTTTAACCGCTTTTATACCTGATATTACAGGCAGTTTTGCCATTAGACAACTACTTCCATTATTTTTTCTTTGCCTTTTAACTCAATCCTTTCGTTTAGAACTTCGAGACAGCCCTGAATTGCATCTTTTATATTCTCCAGAGCTTCTTCAACGGTCTTCCCCTGTGACACGCAGCCGGGTATGGAGGGGCATTCTACGACATACCAACCATCTTCTCCCTCGCTGATTACAACTTTATATTTCATCTCTTTATTGCTTAATAGATAGGTTTCTCAATGCCTTTAGTTTTTCCATCTCCCCTTGATGGAAACAAAACCATCAGGGAGTTAGCTACCCCAACAGCTTCGTCATGCAGCCCGCAATGAGTCCACCGATCGCATCATCCATAAACACACCCAATCGCCCTAATATCCCTGGCTTCCTCGTATCATAGTAAAAGAAGTTAAAAAGCGCTTTCTTGCCGCCGATATATTCCGCGATATCAATCCCAATAAGTTCGTCTGCGACGATACAGGCTGCATCTGCTCCACCTGCTTCACCTGCGCGCCCTGTTTGTATCTCCTGCTCCTCTGCATGGAGCGCGGTGGCCAGGAGCAAGGCCACGTTCACATCGGCACATTCCTTTCTGATAATCTCTTCTACCCGTCTCTTGAGTTCTCGTTCGTCTTTTGGATCGCCTTCAACGGGCACGTAGAGCTCCAGTGCGGTAGAGACCATCTCTTCGATGGTAATGCCGCGCTCCGCCAGCCGCTCGAGTATCGGCCGGTCGATCTTCCAGCAGGTATAACTAACCAGAGCATCTTTCACGCCTCTTCGGACGAGTTCGTAGATCTTCTTTCCCAATTCCGTCGCTTTACCCGCAAAAAGCTCTTCCTTTTCCTTTTCATGCCCGTAGCACGCGACCACCACGGAATCCGTCGCGTCACCGGTAGCCAGTTCACCAGTCTCGTACCGTACATCAAGGTCGAAGAACGCGGCTGCCTTCGCTTCCGTTGCCACGATGAGCACATTCGCCATTGCGGATCGTGCCAGGTTTTTGTTGATCAGCAGGATGATGTTCACGGTCGATCTCGATTCTGCCGTTTTTTTTCCGATGCCCGCGGTTATAATCGCGGTTACCTCCCCGTTCTCCATGACCCGGGCGTTATGCATGGGTACAGCGGTCATCATGCCCACGAGTTCAGCGCTCTTAAATCCTTTCTCCTCCGCGAGCGAATCGAAGAACACGAATGCATCCCCGGTGAAATCCTCGCTCACATGCGCATTGAGTATCGTTTTCGCCCGTGTGAAACCGCCATTATAGACAGCGGAACTCAGTACGTTGAAATCACCATGCACCGCGATGTACTCCTGCGTTTGCTCTCTCTCCATTTCCCGGTCAGTTAGGTAAGATCCGTTTCGGTTAGATAAGATTTATCAGCATTGGTAAAGAAAGAGTCCATTTAAGGTGCCCCGCACCTAAAAACAACGGAGCGGCATGGATAACCATGAGCCTGGAGGAGACGGTAAGAAGAATCGAAGCGCTGGATGAACGAGCGATGCGCCTCGCCCGAGAACGGCAGGATAACCTCACCAAGCCCAGGAGGAGCTTAGGAAGCCTGGAAGATCTCGCTATAAAAATCGCGGGGATCACGGGTAATCCCCTGCCGAAGATAACAGAGAAGGTGATCATCACGATGGCAGGTGACCACGGCGTTACCGATGAAGGCGTAAGCGTATTTCCAAAGGAAGTTACCGCTCAGATGATCTTTAATTTCCTGCGCGGCGGTGCGGCAATAAACGTCTTAGCACGCCATGTAGGGGCACGCATTGTGGTTGTTGATATGGGCGTTGCTGCGGCTCTACAAGACGAGCGTTTGGTTTCGAGAAAAATCGCGTATGGAACCGCGAATATAACAAAGGGACCTGCAATGACCCATGAGGATGCTCTGCGGTCCATCGAAGCGGGGATTGACGTGCTTGAGCTCGAAACCGAGAAGGGCATGGATATTGTCGGCGTTGGCGATATGGGGATTGGCAATACCACTCCGAGCAGTGCGATTACCGCGGTTATAACCGGTGAAGCGGTGCGTGCAGTAACAGGTAGAGGTACTGGCATTGATGATACGATGCTTGAACGGAAGATTCAGGTGGTCGAGGAGGCACTACGAGTGAATCAGCCGAAGAGAAGAGACCCGATCGATGTGCTCGCTAAAGTGGGTGGGTTCGAGATTGGTGGTATGGCGGGTGTGATGCTGGCAGCCGCAGCACATCGAATTCCTATTGTTATTGATGGGTTCATATCCGGTGCCGCGGCTTTAATCGCATACAAACTCGCGCCCGGGGTCAAAGAGTACATGATCGCAGCCCACCGGTCAGTAGAACGGGGACATGCAGGTATCTTGGAGTACCTTGAGTTAACGCCTCTACTCGACCTGAATATGCGACTCGGCGAAGGATCGGGTGCGGCACTGGGAATAAGCATTGTGGATGCTGCCTGTAAAATATTAACGGAGATGGCAACGTTTGGTGAGGCAGGTGTTGCGGAACAACTCTGACGGCTTGGTTTCACATCCATCTAAGAGTGACGGCAAATCACAACGTGATATACTGCAACTGCTCGAGCACCCGCTTTCGTGCTTCTTCGAGCGAGAATGAGAAATCCTCGACGATCTTACCACCGAGCACCATCGGCTTCAGCAGTGGCTCCATATCCTTCGGAGGCGCTTCGTTTGCCAATCGTATCACATCCTCCCCTTCTTTAATCACTCCCTTTCTCCGGTAGACCTGTTTCTTCCCCCCGCGCTTGCCACGCTTGGCACAGGGCTCACCCTCTTTTTCTATGATATCCAGTGCTAAGTCGATGCACCGCGCGTTCGCCACACTGGTGCCCACACCAAACCCGGTTACGATATCCCGCAGCGCTAGCACTTCATCCTCATCGATACCGCCACTGACGAAGATGCCCACGTGCGTATACCCGCGGATATCAAGCTCCCACCGCACTTCCTCGATGATCCGCCTGAAGTCGCCCTTCCTCGAACCCGGCGTATCCAAGCGAACCGCCCGTAACGAATCTCCAAGCGCTTCCGCAGCCATGATCGACTCCTTCTTCTCGTCATAATACGTATCACAGAGGCAGACTCGAGGCACATCTTTCGCCACCACCTCGTCAAACGCCTTCCACGCTTCCTTCTGCCTGCCTTCGCCAAAACAGATGATCAAGGCATGCGGCATCGTCCCGGTTGCCGGTATCCCGATCCGTTCGGCACCCGCAACGCAGCTCACACCATCCATACCGCCGAGGTATGCGCATCGCTCGATCATCGCGGCTAATGCCGGATGCTGCCGCCGCGTCCCGAACGAAATGATGGGAACATCTGCTGCTGCCTTCTTTATGCGCGCGGCCTTCGTCGCTATCCCGGACTCATGGCAGAGAAAACCAAGTAGAGGCGTTTCATAGCGTGCAAACTCCAAATAGGGCCCTTCAATGCGTACCACCGGCTCAAAGGGGAAGAAGATCGTGCCCTCGGGCATCGCATACACATCCACGTTCTTCCCTTCTAAGAGATGCGCGACCTCTTCCAAGCCCGTCAGCACCGCCCAGCCTCGCCCCGTGGTAATGACCTCCGTGACGACGGTGGGATTAATTCCTTTGCGCCTCAGCACCTCTTCTGTTCTCAGGAAGTAGACATCAGTCGTCTTTCCTGCCAGAATCTCGTCTTCGGGAACGATTGAGCTTTTCATCTTTTTTCTCTTTCTGAACACGCTTCTCTGGTTCTAAAAGAAAAGGGTTTACTGGTGAAGCTCCACGCCTTTTACGCTCCGCAGCCTACCGATCTCTTCTATTAACTCGCCCGGTATGTTTTTATCCGTGATAATCGTGAGTTTCGGGTCATCCACGAGATACGGATCATCACTGACCGCCTGTCGTATGCTCAGGCCTCGCTTTGCTATCACGGTAGCAACCTCACCCAGTATCCCGATCTCCTTCGCATCCCTCGGATGGATAATAATCACACTGAGGTCTAATAAAGGCGCGACCTCACCGAGAAATGCAATCGAACGAATATGCTCAAAGATCCTCCGCAATTCAGGATCACTCAGGATCTTTTTAACGGTCAGATCCACGACCCGTCTGTCCACGCCCACCTCGTTTGCAATCTGGGTATGTGGTATCTCGATCCCACCTGATGCTACTTTCCCGTCAGGACTCACTTGAAACCCGCGCTCCAGCAAGAGCTCTATAACTCGCTTCTGCGATGGCAGACGCTCAAACTTCTCCATTATCTCTCTCCACATCGCTCTTCTGCTCCGCAGTCGCTTTTTAAAAGATTATATTGGATTGATGTGGGTTTCAGGTGCCCTGACCGTGAGATGTGTTTTTACCGATATCCCCGCTTCAAGATCTCCTCTCTCACTTCCTCTAATCGTCTCGCTGCATTACCGATCTTTTCTCTCACTTCTTCTTCCACCGATTGCATGCTCACCCGTAAAGACCGCTCACGCTCGTTCATCCCCCGTTCTATATTCCTTAACCGCTCATCGATGCTTAAGAACAAGAGCGCGACCATGCCGACCAAGATCACCGCCGAGAGCGCAATTGCCGGGTCTCGATACTTGCCCCACAATCGATACGCAAGCACGAAAGCTGAAAAGACCATCACCACGGAGAATATGATATCCCGTGCTTCTATCTTCCTCACCTTTTTACCTCCTCTTCAGGTATCGTGTTCTCAGAGACCATATTCATAATAATCTGACTCTCCTATTCTATTTAAATATAAACCCTCATGGGTTCGGAACTTATGCCATGCGAAAGACAGCGCTCATCCTGGCGGGTGGAAAAAGCCTGAGATTCCAATCCCTCGATAAGTGCTTCATGAGATTGCACAATAAGCCGCTCATACTCCATGCCATTGATAACCTGGCACAGGTGGCAGATGAAATCATCGTGGCTGCACGAGACGAAGAGCAGAAGAATCTGATCAGAGCGCGAATGCCGGATTCCGTACTCCTGGTTTGTGACTCAGTGAAGGGCTTCGGTCCACTGGCTGGCATCCTCTCAGGTTTAGAGCGGGCTTCCTTTCCTTATTCGCTTGTCATCGGCTGCGATATGCCCTTTGTCACGGAGGAGGTGGTGGCATTGCTCTTTGAGGTCGCAGCGCGTGGTGAGTACGATGCCGTGGTACCGATATGGGAAAACGGGATGTTAGAGCCGTTACATGCGGTGTATAAGAAAGAGCCGATGGTGGCTGCAATCCATGAGGCGGTCAAACAGGGCGATAAACAGATACTGAAGGTAATCAGGCAACTCAAAAAGGTCTATTTCATCGAGGTAAAGGAGCTCAGGGGGCTGGACTCAGAGCTCAAAACATTTCGAAATATCAATACGCCCGAAGAGTTAAGAAGCGCGCATCAGTACGTGGAATAACAATCCGGAGCGTTATAACGGCTTTTCTCGAGCGCTTCGTCTTGACATCTGTGCGCAATAGACCCACAAAGGCGTTCGCTCGCACCTTGTTATCCGTACCTTCCCCTCCTTTATCCTTTGCACGATCACTTCTGCACCCGACCGGTGCGCGCTCTCCACCGGAACCTCAACGGTCGCGAGACCGACGAATGCCGCGGAATGCGCATCGCTTCCCGCGACCGGCGTGCGGTTATGCCGGGCTGCCGTACGTCTCGCTCGTGAATTCGCCATGCCGACCAAATAGCGGGAATTGAAGACTTCGATCGCATTGATGCCCGGCTGCAGACAGAAGTTCCCCATACTGTGGCGAAACGGATGGAAGGGATGTGGTGCGATAAGAACAATAGCGCGCTCCTTCTCCTGCTCTTCCTGCTGCGCTCTTCGTATTGTCTCCTCGAGTGACAGGCCTTTTGTAATCTCCTCGTCGAGTCCCAGCACGATCAGATGCCCCTGAGCCGTCGTTACTTCGATGCCCGGAATGATAATCAAATCCAGATTATGATCAGCGACATGCCTTCGTGCCGCATAAGAACCCGCCATCGTGTCGTGGTCGCATATTGCGATACCATCGAGCCGCTTCGCAGTCGCACTTTGTATGATCTCCTCGACTGGATCACGCCCATCATGCGAGTAATTTGTATGCACATGCAGGTCGAGCGTCAATCTCATGCTCATCGTCGGTTGTTAGTAAGGTACCGCGGCTATGTTAATACTACGCATACTCCGGGAAGTAAATGCCCCTTCACCTTCTGCTCACTTCAGCACGATCACACCTTTCCCCGGGCCCAATCGTTCAGAGAAGCGATATATATAGCGGCAGCCCCTATCTTTATGCGGGCTCTTTACAAAGGTGTTCATGAGCAGCATGCAGCAGTAAGAGAGGAGGAATTCCATGACGAATGTGGTGATCGTGAAGGGCAGCAATCGTGAGACCATGGTAGCGCAAGGACTTCATGCGCTGGGCATCAATCCCTGTCAGGAAAAGGTGGTGATAAAACCTAATCTAATCATTAATCGCCCCTATCCGGTAACCACCGCTCCGAAGACCGTTGAAAGCCTCATCACCTATTTCGTGGGAAGGGCGAAGGAGATACTCATTGCGGAAGGCTCGGGCATGTGTCGGGGAGGAACGATGAAAGCGTTTCTTGATTTAGGATATCTCGAACTTGCTGAACGCTATGGGATACGATTAGTGGACCTCAATGAGGATGAGTATGAGCTCATGGAGAACCCCGAAGCGATGCGATTGAAAGAGTTTAAAGTTCCTCGTACGTTGAAGAATAGTTTTCTGATCTCCGCCGCGGTTCTGAAGCGTCATTCGATGACCAAAGTCTCCTTATCGCTCAAGAACATGATGGGCGCCTCTATTGGTCGAAAAGCCCGATTTCACTTCCTCGGTTTAACCAAAAGCATTGTTGATATCAATCGCTACACGAAGCCGGATCTGGCTTTGATCGATGGCATCGAGAGTAGCGGTCGCGAATTGGGTGGTGAGGTGACTCGCTATGAGGTGATGATCTTTTCGGAAGATCCAGTTGCCGCGGATGCGGTCGGTGCGCATATCCTCGGATTGGATCCGCTCTCAGTGCCGCATATACGCCTCGCACAGGAGGTAGGATTAGGAACTGCGCGACTCGAGGAGCTTGAAATAGCGGAGATGAGTGCCCTGGAGCTTAACAAGTAGCTACGTCGCCCCGAGACCTGTATGTGGGCCTCCGTGATGGGTACTACTGCTCGTTAGAGAGGAGTGCTATTTAAACGCGCCGGATATATCTGATTACTATGGAGCGCATGGGGGTTGGTAATTCCAGAGATTGGGCCGAGGAGCAAGAAGTGAGGATAGAACGAGAGCAAGAAGCGCTTAACAAGAAGATTGATGCGCTTAACCGGAGGATTTCAGAGCTTGAGCACGAGCAGGAGCAGATGAAGGCAGCGTATGAACGAGACAAAGACCCTGAGTTACATCCTGAATTTCAAAGGCTGGTAGAACGTGGAATAATGAGAGTGACGAATAAGCAAGAAGAGCTTAAAATGAGACGCGCGGAGCTCATGATAAAAAAGACCGAACTTGAGAGCGAGGCACGACTGGTGAGGGCTGTGATGGGGCATGAGAAATACCCCACATGGGTCAAACTCAAGAAGCGAAGAGATGAGGCGGCTGAAGAAGTGCAGAGACTCGAGGCTGAGATGAAGCGACTCATGGAAACTATTATGCTCGATACCGGATCGGAATGAGCTGAGCATCCGCACGTATTATTAAAACCACTGCTCTATGCTCCTCTGCGAACTGGTAGTCCTGTGCCGTGTGATCTTCTCCAATGCGGTAGTCACCCGCTCTTCTGAGAAGTCATGCTCCCCGCAGAGAAATTCCTTTACCTTCCCCTCATCCACCCTACCCCAGTGCAGCTCATACGATTCGTTCACCTCGGGGTGCAGGAAGAGAGCTCGAACACGTTCGTAATTCTCGATCGCCTCTATTTGAGATGCGGCGATTAATCGTTCGATGCTATGATATTCCTTGATGAGCTTCAACGCCCTTTTAGCGCCAATTCCTTTGATGCCCGGGTTAAAATCCGTGCCTATTAAGATTGCAAGGTCAACAAGCTCTTCTCTGGTTATCCCGTGCTGTTCTTTGAGGTCTATAAGTGCAATGACTTCGGGCTTCGCCCTGCCCCGCGGTGCACTCAGATTGCGGATCATGAGTGGTGCGCCGAAGAGCAAGGAATCGTAATCTTGCGAGGCGACGAGATCCGCATCACCTTTCTGGACCATATAGGCGGCCTGCGCCTCGCCCTCTGCTTTTGCCTGCACACTCGGAATGCCCAGATAGGATAAAAGCGTCTTCGCATCCTCGATGATCGTGGCATCAATTCGTGTAGAGGCCTTCGCATACTTGAGGGCTTCTTCCGGAAACAGCACCTTTGCCTCTTCCCATCTCCGACGTGCCTCTACTCGCCGTTCCGACCGAGCTTTGATAACCGCTGTTTTTAACTCTGAAGGCTTACCATCAAAGACAAAGATGGGCCGTATCCCCTTCTCCAGGATATTTGACGTCCGGTATATCAAGCCTGAGAGATGAGAGGTGATCCGGCCCGAGGAGTCCTTCAGTGGTGTTCCATCCGGCTGGCGAATGATGCTCAAGAATTGGTAGAGCGTGTTATGTGCATCGATCGCAACGATCTTACCTGAGATAGCCTCTAAACTCGTCTCTTTCGGCTCTAGGAGCTCGCCTATACTTACACCCATTGGATACGTTCTTCATCTTTAAGAATAAATTAACAAAAAGAAATAAATACTGTAAGTGGATAGGTATAAAGGTCTCGGATGTGAGCGTCACGTTAGCCGCTAGATCTGATACTGAGCACGGAGAGTAAAGATGAACGTCGTCGAAGTCCTGGTGGAAGGAGGAAAAGCAAGCACAGGACCGCCCTTAGGGCCTGCCCTGGGTCCACTTGGGGTAAACATAAAAGATGTGGTCAACTTGGTCAATGAGCGTACGAAGGATTACGAGGGAATGCAAGTCCCCGTGCGGATAAGCATCGATGCGGGAAAGGTGGATATCACGGTGGGCACACCGCCGACCGCGGCGTTGATCAAGAAGGTATTAGGAATTGAGAAGGCAAAAACGGACTCCACAAGTGATTATATCGGGGAGATCTCACTCGAGCAGGCACAAGAGATAGCGAAAAAGAAGCGGGAGGGACGCAGAGCCTCTTCATTAAAAAAAGCGGTCAAAGAGGTCCTCGGCACCTGTGTATCCATGCATGTGAAGGTCGCGGGGAAGGATGCACGAGAGGTACAGAAAGAGATAGACGAAGGAGTGTATAATGAGGTGATCGCGGAATAAAATGGAGACGGAAGAGATCGTGGAAGCGGTGAAGAAGGTTTTGAGCTCGCAGGAGCGTGGATTTGTGGAAAGTGTGGATTTGTGCATCAATTTGAAGAATATTGATTTAAAACAGCCGAAGAACCGGATCAATGTGGATGTAGTATTACCGAAGAAGGTGAGAGAGCCCAAGATCGCCGTTTTCGCGGCCGGCGAGATCGCGATGAAAGCAAAGGAGGCAGGTGCTGAGGTGATTGACCCTGAGGAACTCAAGCGAATGGATAAGAAGAAAGCACGTGCAGTGGTACAAAAATACGATTATTTCGTCGCCGATGCCGCTCTGATGGCACTTGTGGGTAAGAGTTTGGGTACCATTCTGGGGCCGAGGGGTAAGATGCCGGAACCTATACCTCGGGGAGCAGAGCTGGCACAGATATTGTCGCGGTTGGAGAAGATCGCCCGGATAAGGTCAAAGACGACCACATTCTGGGTGAATATCGGTCGTAAGAATATGGATGCGAACGACATTGCGGAAAATGCCGCTGTGGTGATCAAAGCGGTCGAATCGCGTTTAGAGCGAGGCTGGCAGAATATCGATTCCATTTATATGAAGACCACGATGGGTCCCGCAGTCAAGGTGATGTGAGGTGAAGAGATGAAGAAGCGAGTGAAACGAGCTAAGGAATGGAAGAAATCGCAGGTCACGGACCTAAAAGGTTTGATCGGTGCATACCCGACTGTGGGTATGGCGAGGATACGAGGTCTGGGCGGTAAGCAATTACAGCGGATAAGAAAGGAGTTTAAAGGAAAAGCACAGTTGCGAGTATCACGAAATAGCCTGATTTCTGTCTCGTTAGCCGACGGTGGAATCAACGATATGGTGGATTATATAGATGACCAGGTCGCGCTGATCCTCACCAATTTCGACCCGTTCGAGTTGTATAACGTTGTGGAAGCGGGCAAAATACCGGCGCCCATCAAAGCAGGTGCAATCGCCCCGCATGATATCGTCATAGAGGATGGCGCGACCTCACTCAAGCCGGGACCGATCGTCGGCGAGTTACAGAGCTTGGGAATACCGGCAGGAATAGAGGGTGGTAAGGTGGTCATCAAACAACGAAAGGTCATAGTGAAGGAAGGTGAGAAAGTCTCTCCACCCCTTGCAGACATACTGGCACGGCTTGAGATATACCCGATAAGAGAGGGTCTGGACTTATTAGCGGTGTATGATCGCACGGGAAATGTGGTCTTCACGCCGGACGTTCTGCATATAGATCCCGCGAAGTACTTCGCCGATCTGAAGGAAGCGGCAAAAGCTGCATTCTCGCTTTCCACACACATCAAATATGGATACCCAACTCGTTATACGATACGTGATCTGTTCCATGAAGCGGGTCTAAAATCCGTGGCTTTGGCGCTTCAGATTGCGTATCCGACCACGGAGACCATAAAGCCGCTGCTCCAGAAGGCATATGCACAAGCGCACCATCTCTCGATCAATGCATGCCTGTATGAACGCGAAACCATGCCGTATCTGCTCGGAAAAGCGGTCTCGGAGGCACGACGGTTAGCCACACAGGTGGAGGGCAAATCGTAATTTCTTGAACCAGACGCCCCTTGTTCATTTTCCGAGTCCTCAACTTCACCGATGTACCCACTTTAGCAGTCTCGATCCTGGCTGGATGATTACGACGGCAATGGCTCGTATACTCTTTATTCTCCGACGAGGCGGACGATTCGGTGTTTACGTACCGTGGTGCTCGGTAAAGATGAAGTGCGCTCAGTGCTCCTTGCTAACCACCGCTCTCAGGAAATAAACAACGGCAGCGATAACGCATGCCGCGAAGCCCGCCTGCACCAGCGAGTGGTATTCATACGTGAAGAGCGTGGAGATCGCATTCATCGCGAAGAAATAGAATTGGAAGGGAGCAACAAGAAGGAGACGCATGAGAATGATGAAGATGCTCAAAATGCCGTTACTTTAAAAGACGATCGTTAAAAAGGGCATTTAAAATAACCTGATCCTCGAATAGAGAACCTCGGTATTGGTTAGCGACGAAGCGATTAGATTAGAAGGTATGCAGGGCAAAAAAGAGTAAGTAGAGTGTGCTGTACATGAGGACCGTTTTCACGGCGGTATTGAGCTTTACGGTTACAAAAGGTCTTTCTTCAACTTCCTTAGCCGGCTCTTTTTCTTCCATTGCGTATTCAAGAGGTGGTAGGGAGAGAAATAAGTTTTTATATGGTTTGATGTTGTCAATTAATTCATTTATTTGTATGTGTACAAATTATGCAAAAATAGCAAACTTTTTAAAGAGATAAATTGTGTAATTCAATTATGCCAAAAATTCCGGCTAAACTCGACTGGTTTCGAACCACCACGGTCTTGAAGCAGCCAGTCCAAACTGTACCAACATTGCGACTTCTTATTCCCGCAGCCCTTGTGAAGAGACTTGGATGGAAAGGTGAGGAGAGTGTAAACCTCGCGGAGGTCTATGAGGACGTCCTGTTGATCTGGAAAGAGAAGAACGAGCCGGAACTATCCCTGCTCTCACGAGCAAAGATCACCCCGGATTTTGAGCCCATAACCGAGCAAAAAATGGAGCATATTGTTCGAGACGTGGTATCCGGCTATGTCTTAGGAGCTGGAAGCGTTGAGATTATCCCTGACACCTCATTCTCTGTCGATTTTATATCCGCGCTGGAAGAGGAGATAAATGAAGAGCTGGGCTTGAGGGCCCCATTTCCACTCCTCGGGATGAGGGTTGTTATTCCGATCTCCCCGCCCTTAGATTCCTTTACCTGTCTTAAAAATATGTATAATGAGACCCTCGTCGCAGTAACCGAGATCATGGAATTGCTCGTAAAAGGTGGAATTAATTCGGATACGTTTGACAAATCGTATAAGACGGTGAGATTAGTTGAGCGCAATTGTGATTATTGGAAAAGGGCGATTTTAAGGGATATTGAGGTTAATAAACTTGATCGAATTGATGATTTACCCTATATCGCGACCATTCCCAAATATCTGGAACCCGTTTCAGACCATGCACGGGATATAATGGAGCATATTAAGCGATTAGGATTTGAGATTCCCGCTGTGGTTAGTGCGTATGCAGGGGTATTTAAAGAGCGTATACTGGATAAGGGCTATTTCATCAACCCTTACCCTGAGGAGGAGTATAAAAGCTCATACCTCCACGACGCGATAGACGAATGTATTAAATTAGAGCGTGAAGAATCAAGGAAAGCGATGGAGACGCTGGAGCAAAGCACGGAGGTCGAAGTAAAGCGAGTGGTACATGCATGTTTTTTAGTATCCAGACTCAGTGGCATCTGTCGAAATTTGCATAATATCGCGGAGATAAAATTCGATTGGCAGAATTCTGCTCACCTTCGCAGGTCCACGTCATAGGTATGCTTTCTGAGATTTGACACCCCGAATAAGCCCACCCATCGGATTATAGTTCCCCACTAAACCTTATATCCCCATCAAGAGCACTCGCATGAGTATGCCAACCGTCAAGGAAACGAGGATCATCAATCCCGTCGCTTTGAGCATAGCCCGGCTGCCGAGCTCACGGAAGAGCACCACAAACGTGGCAATACAGGGGAAGTACATCGTCAATATGAGGCATGAAACGGTCAATTGCTGCGGAGTCATGCCCAAAGGGAGTAACATGCCGATCGCGATATCCTTTCTGAGAACACCGAGGATCAATGCAGCAATCGCTCCTTCGGGTAAGCCGAGCACCGTCGTGAGCAGGGGCGCGAATACCCGTGAAAGGATGCGGATCATGCCTGATAGAAAGAGCAGGTTCACAATGAGGATGCCGAGTATAACGAATGGAACCGCCTCAGCGAGAAAGCCGTATGCCCGTGACCATGTTTTCTTGAGCACCGTTCGGGCATCAGGTCTTCGATAAGGCGGGACTTCCAGCAATAATTCCGGGCTCTCGCCCCTGACGATTCTTTTCAAGACCAGCCCTAAAATGATGTAGACCACCAGGAGGGTAGCATAGACAATGAGTATCCATTTCATACCATATCTACCCAGGATTGCGAATATCATTGCTGACTGAGCCATACACGGAACGGTAATCGCCATGAGCGTCATCGCGATGAACCGCTGCTTTTCGGTTTCCAGTATGCGGGTGGCTAACGCGCCGGGCACGTTGCAGCCACAGCCGAGTATCGTCGGCACAATTGCTGACCCGTGCATTCCGAGTTTGTGCAACCCGGTATCCACGAGGACCGCGAGTCGCGGTAAGTAGCCTGAATCTTCGAAGAGGCTGAGCATGAAATAGAAGGTAATGATAAATGGCAATACCATGCCAAAAGGGACATACAAGCCGGTCGTGAGGATTCCCAGTGATTGCTCGAAATCCAGGGATTCAATGGTCGAGGTGCCTAGCAAGAGATCATGGAGCAGCCCGGTGGGCACAAAAGTATTCACCGCGCGTACGATCCACGGCCCATAGCAGGTATAGAAGAGGGGATCCATCAGATAGCCAATGATCGCATTCCCGATCCGGATGATGAAGAGGAACATGAGGAGTATCGCGAGTATCGCGAGGGGTATGCCTGTCGTTGGTCTCATGGTGGTATCGGCGAACCGTTCCCAGAGGGTGTGATGGCGGTGATGCACCACTTGAACATCCCGGATAATCTCACCAACCTTCAACCATCGTTCCTCTTCAGACATCGGCGTGATTGTCCTGGACGGCACCGCTTCACTCACTGCGGATGCCAGCTCCTTTATCCCCGTTCCACAGATCGCACAGGTTGTCACAACCGGCACGCCGAGCAGTGCCTCTAAGTTCGCCGCATTGATATCAATTCCGAGATGCCGGGTCTCGTCCCACATATTCAATGCAATGACGGTGGGCTTCTTCGTCTCCAGAATCTCTAAGGTCAGGTAGAGATTCCGTTCTAAATGCGTTGCATCAACGACGTTGATGACGATATCGCCCTCATGAAGCATGGTCTGAGCCACCATCTCGGCTTTTGATACCGGCTCGAGCGAATACGTGCCCGGGACATCAATCAACTCGAACTTCTCGCCCCCAATGACTGTAGAACCCTTGATAAAATCCACGGTCGTTCCGGGATAATTCGATGAGATCACGTTCACACCGGTCAGGCGCGAGAAAACCACACTCTTGCCAACGTTTGGACAGCCCATGAGCGCTATCTGCTTCATAGCTTCTGGATCAAGATCTGCCGCGCCATCCCCCGTCCAATTGCGATCTGCGTTCCTTCAACCTCGAGGACGAGCGGCCCACTCGCCGGTTGGGTTGCAACAATTTTGACAATTTTTCCTTCCCGGAGTCCCATTGTCCTCAAGTGGCGTTGCCGCCCACCGCCCGCACCGAGTGCAACGACCTTCGCCCACTCACCGGGTAGCAGTGCGGTAAGAGGAACTGCTTCTCTATCCCGGTCCATATCACCCACCCGCTTCTCCACCATGCTTATGCGCTCCACGCCGCCTATTCGACCCTTAGGTATAAAATTAGGGACACAAAAATTCTTCCCTAACAAGATTCGGTTTTGCACAAGAACCTAAGACGTTAGGTCTGAGCTGAAAAGCCACTCGTCTTCTGCTTCCCGGTTCTCGCTGCATCGGGATGCACCCCGGTCTTGCAGAACGTTTCGAAGTGCGCCCGCCATTCTGAATAATCAGGTGTGGACTTCAGGAACCGCACGAATTTTTTGAGCTGCTCGATTGTTTCCGGCTCCAATTCGTGCTCAATGATGCATGCATCTTTATTCGCTATCTTCTCAGAGACTTTTATTAGTTCCAGGAATGATCTGATGGTCTCGTGTCGTTCTTTTACCACACCTGCTCGTTCTCTCCCTTTGGGTGTGAATCGAACGCCATCATATTTTCGAATCAGCTTTTTTCTATTATG
>RXIE01000102.1 GCA_004212135.1 Candidatus Methanophagales archaeon ANME-1-THS
TGCTTTATCCGGCACTTTCGTTCACCTTCCGCGCAACTCCCACCTCTTCGATCAGCATCAGGAGATTGAGTAATAAAAAGTCATGAGCCATGAGTATCTGCAATGATCCTGGTGGTAAGTGCAGAGAGGGCAATAAATTAAGCGCGAGGAAATTTTTCTGTGCACGAAACGAATCGAAAAACTTTTATTACTCATAATTCGAAGAACTAGATTGGAGGTGGTACTATGGAACCCACGAAGTTGTACTCGTTACCAAAACTGCCTTATGGGTATAAGGATTTAGAGCCCCAGATCTCAGAAGAGCAACTGCGGATACATCACGAGAAGCATCATCAGGCCTATGTGACGGGCGCCAATACGATCCTTGAGAAGCTTGATAAAGCACGCAAAGAGGGCGCTGAGCTGGATGTGAAGGCGACCTTAAAGGAGCTGTCATTCAATATCGGCGGGCATTTGCTTCACTCCTTGTTCTGGGCCAACATGGCTCCAGCGGGCAAAGGTGGTGGAACTCAGGGTGGCGTTTTGGGTGACGCGATCACCAAGGAGTTTGGAAGTTTCGAACGGTTCAAGAAGGAATTCACGCAGGCGGCGGTGAGCGTCGAAGGCTCGGGCTGGGCAGCACTAACCTTCTGCAAGCAGACCGGGAGACCGATCATCATGCAGATCGAGAAGCACAATGTCAACGTTTATCCAACGTACGCGATTCTCCTGGATCTCGATCTCTGGGAGCATGCGTATTACATTGATTACAAGAACCTGCGGCCCAAATTCGTCGAGGCGTTCTGGAACATTGTGAACTGGGCCGAAGTAACCAAACGGCTTGAAAGCGTCTTGAAGTAGCCAGCTCACTGAACGGAGTGCGAAGGACGGTAAGCGAGTAACGGCTAAGCACGCAGTCGAGAGAGAGCGTAGTAAACGCGGTATAATCCGTCTCCACTACTGAATTTTTTCCACTGCCTCTGAAGAAGATCAGAACGAACGGGAGGTTGGATGCGTAGATCTCCTTTGAGGTATCTATCAACCCACGTTCCACTCTGTTCATACATCCCTGTAGGGCGTGAGATCACAGCCCGTGCACGGGAGGCACATGGTCTCCGAGACGTCCACTCGAAGCCCGTATCTGTCCAGTATTTCGCGTGTCATCTTCGTGAGTTTCAGTAATCGTTCCGCGCTTGGTCTTGTTGCCACGAGTTCGTCTTTGCGGAGCGGTGGTATGGTTATAGGCCGGAGAACGGGTATCACTCCGATCTTTGCCAGATATTCTACCCCTTCACGCAGACCTTCGTCCGTCTCGCCGAGTCCAATAATAATGTTTGTGAATACCCTGTTCTTGCCGAATACCCGTACCGCGTCACGCAACGCATTCAGTATGAAGTCAAGTGAGAGCCCTTTGCGACCCCTGCATACCCGCTCAAATATCGCGCGATCCATCGTCTCCACATTATTGTATTTCACTTCAACGGCGCCCGCGTCTTTCAGGCGCTGCGAAGAGTCCTTCGTCGGATGGACCGAGACGCCGATCGGGAGGTTGTATTTCCTCAGTGCCTTCACCACCTCCACCACACGGTCGATCTCCTCCTCAGGCGAGTGTGCGATCCCGGACGTCAGTGCAATCGCTTTCAATCCACCTGTTCTTCGGGCAGTTTCAACGAGTGCAATGACCTCTTCAAGGCTCTTGATTTTACCCGGTAGCTTGGGAACCGAGCAGAATTTGCAATCATACACGCATCGTTCGCTGAGCGTGATATATGCCTGTTGTGGACAATGTGCGAGTATCTGCTCAAGTTCGCCTCGTACCAGCTCTTTACCCTCCTTCAGGATGACAAAATCACCGTTTGCCTTGAGCATCTTGAGTGGCGAGTCCTTATTGATCTCCAAACGCACGCGGTGACCTCCGGATCTGAAGAAGATTGATTTCAGTCCTGTCCCGGGGCCTGCGGAAGACGAGGAGATCCTTGCGAGCAGTGATTCATCCACATCCATGTTCCCTATAGCGAGCAGGTCCGCTTTGATCTTCGCATCCATCTCGGTCATTTTTTATCTCCTCTTTGTTGAGATACTCATCGGTATAGTATCATATCACCTTCGGTTTTACGAAGCTTCGTCATATCCCTTCTTGTCCATCTTACGAAGCGTGCATACGATCAGTTAATCCTTAGATTGGTATCCCAAACAACGCCGCTGCATTTTTCCAGAGCAGATTCTCCCGTACCTCTGGTTTGTAGGAGAATCGACTGAATTCCTCAAGACTCTGCTTCAAGGGTCGCACCGGGTACGACGAGGCATAAAGTATCCGATCGCCGAGGTAGTAGTTCGCGGCATCGACCCAGTCCTGAGCGCCGGGGAACACCTGGTATGAACTGGAAGAAGTCGGGCAGTACCCAGAGGTTCCCTAACGATGCATTTGCAATCATCACCCCGAGCATCTCGTGGGTGAAGGGAAATGCGCCGTGCACCACGACGATCCTCAGTGTCGGGAAGTCGTTCGCCACCCGTTGGATGCGGAACGGCTCGGCAAGAACAGGGTATTGCCCCTGCATGAGGCTACAGGTAAGATACAACACCCCACCGAGTTCGGCGCATCGCTTGTAAAGTGGATAAAGACGCTTATCGTCCACGTAGAAGGGCGGAACCCACCAACCGGGATCTACTGCAATCCCCTGGCATCCCAGATCCGTTATGCTTCGCTCGATCTCGTGAAGTGCGACTACCAGATCACTTCCGTTAATGCCTGCGAGTGCAACGGGAAATCGGTCGGGGTATGTATCGCGTAGTTCGGCTATATCGTCATTTGAGACCATTCGATGCCCCGCTTGCCTGCCCACCAGGATCGCCTTATGAATACCCGCATCATCCATCTCCGCCATGAAGAGCTCGAGCGATTTCTGCGTCATTGATGGCGGCCGTTCGTACCCGCTGACAAGCGGACTGCGTTTGACGGCTGGACGAGCCCCGGGTGTTGGTGCGAGCACCTGTTGAAGACTCTTGTACGGGGGTCTCACCCGAGCATCAATGATCATACTCCTTTCTCACCTCCACCTAGCAGCTCATTTTGAGTGATCAGACCTCAAGCTCAAACGAGCAGCACTTATCACCATGTGCGATACAGCTCTTCAATGCAACGCTCGAATTCAGCAAACTACTGATGAACTTCAGATCAAAATCACAGACCATGTCACCAAACTCCAGGGCAACATCATAGATGAGGCAATTGAATTCTCGTATCATGCGGTGACCGTTCTCGCGCTTCATCTCGGCAAATGTCCCCAGTTCCTTTAATACTTCCACCACTGACTCCACATCACCGTCACCTCGCATCCGCTCTTTGTAATACGAAGCTTGTTCTGCTCCCAATCGCCCCATCAGCGCCCTCACCCCCTCTGTCCCTTCCCGGTCAATCATCTCCTTGATAATCCACTTCAAGAATTCGGCATATGCTTTTGGAAAGAGCTTTTCTGCCTTCTCGGTGAGTGAATAAATCGCTTTTGGTCTCCCCAATTTCTCCTTCACCGAGGCGCGCTTCACCAGACCGTCGCGCTCTAAAATAGACAGGTGCTGCCGAGTGGCAGTAGGAGAGATACCCAACTTGGGGCTTAAATCGTCAACAGAAGACTCCTTTCTCTTTAAGAGGTTCAGAATGTCAGCGCGCGGATCTTCTGTCTGCATAGAGAATGAGAGAGTGGGCGAGGTATATAAATTTTTCTATTTTAGAAAGCGAAAAAGTTTTTATATTTTTTAAAGTAAAATAATATTATACTGTTAAAAATGGCGAAAGAGCTCCTTGCCCTGCGAGATTTTCCCCCTTTCGTCAGGTTCGAACTTGAGGAACGTCTCCGGAGGAAGATCTTCGCTGCGTTCGCGAATCGAGTGGCCGAAGCTGAGGTAGGCATCCATCCGGAGATCTTCTGGCGATCAGTCGAAGAAGAATTTGAGCGCTCTCGATACGAACTGATCTTTGGCACCCTCTCGGGCACGGTATTACACGCACTCGAACGCGGACCATTGGAGGCTAAAGAGCTCCTGGAAAGAAATCCCAAGCTCTCACCGTATTCCATTTACCATGCGCTCGTCAAGTTGAAGCATAAGCAGCTCATCCATAAGAAAGATGGAAGATGGGAGCTCAGAAAAGGGCATTTCGAGCATCTGAGCGTTTCTGAGCTTGCAAAGATCATCGACCTCAGACAGAGGGGCTGCAGGCGGAAGAATGCGCTTTCGATGACGGATGTCCAGATGGCGACCTATCTGTGGCCCGAATACGGGCGAGCGGCTGACCGCGCGGGCACATCGTCTCTATCCGCCACCTATGGGCGGTACTATGGAGATCACTTTGCGCTCGCACGTGCGGTAAAAGAATGGGCACGAGGCGATCCTCCATTACACGCTTCCTCCGGGCGTCAAGATAACTCCGTATTACAAGGGGCGGTATAAACTCCCGATCGAGATCTCCGCTGATTTTGATCTTATCGCACTTCAAATCCTCATGAAGAGTTCTGAGAGTGGATTAGTGCATCCGGTTAAACGTAAAAAGGAACTATTCAAACGATTATATCACACCTTCGGCACATTTCAAAGCGATCGGATACCCCGCTGTATCCGCGAGGTCATTGCGTATTATTATGGGATTCCGTGCTGTAGCAAGAGCGCC
Source organism: Candidatus Methanophagales archaeon ANME-1-THS (assembly GCA_004212135.1). Classification (GTDB taxonomy): domain Archaea; phylum Halobacteriota; class Syntropharchaeia; order Alkanophagales; family Methanospirareceae; genus ANME-1-THS. The sequence goes on from RXIE01000102.1 coordinate 4,646, forward strand.
ATGAGAATTCCCGAACGGATGCAAGAGCGATGGAAAAACCTTCCGGATCATGAGCGGACGATTACTAAAATCCTCGTTCTCGAGCTGTTGTTTAATCTGGATTATCAAAAGAGAACGTATGAGCTCATCTCGCGATCTAAAGATTTTCTGGAGGATGTCTCAGGAATCATAAGGGACTTGGGAGTCGGGGATATTACGATCCGTAAACGGATAGACCGGCCACATTATCGGTCTTATTTGCCTAAAAAAGCGGTAATAAATATTAAAAACCTAAAGGAAGACGTAAAAAATCTTAAAATCGAAAAAGGGATTGAATTTCTCGATGAAACGGATCGGAAAGAGCTCATCAGACGTATTAAAAAAGATTGGGATGAGAACGGAGTTACTATAATCTCGAGCCTGGCTATGGACAAGGGAGTCCGGGATCTGGATCTTGCCCGCGCATCTGGTGTGACACCCCAGGAGGTGAGGCGGCTCCTCTATGAACTGGAGGACCGGGGGATCCTCACTCACCTCAGAGAGGAGACGCCCGAGCTTGTGGAGTACTACTACTATTTGAATCCAGCGGGCATCAAGCGATTTTTAGGCGAGCATACGGAGCGGGAAGCGGGAGAGTATGAGAAGGTTCAATACCCATTTCCAGAGGAACTGGCATTTTATCAGCGAAGACGATTATATTCCGGTGTTGGGTGTCGTGCTCGATCATACAATCGCGGAAAGTAATGAGCAGAAAGGCTCATCGACCATACTATTCTTGCCTTCGTGGTATCTATATATATCACTAATGTATGCTTCGCGAGGTGAAATATGGTAAAGCTCATCTGTTCGGTGGCTGAACGAACAAGCTTGAGTCCTGAGGAGGCCAAAACGTTGCTGGATACCGAGGGGGTGCTTACGGATGATCATTGAACGAATAACATCCCGGGGCTTGGCTCATAATTCTTATTTCATCGGCTCTGAGAATACCGCGGCGGTCATTGATCCCCGGCGAGATTGTGAGGTGTACCTCGACCTGGCACAGCGTGAGGAGGTCAGGATCACGCACATCTTCGAGACGCATCGGAATGAAGATTACGTGGTTGGTTCACAGGAGCTCTCCAGCCTCACGGGAGCTGAGATCTTCCACGGCACGGGCATGAGGTGGGGGTATGGCACTACGATTCAGGATGGTGCGGTCTTCAGGCTGGGGAAGCTGAAGCTGACCGCGCTCCACACCCCCGGGCATACTGATGAGAGTATGTCCTATCTCTTAGCGGATCGTGCGACGAGCGAAGATCCGGTGATGGTCTTCACGGGCGATGCGCTCTTTGTCGGCGATGTGGGCAGAACGGACCTCTATGGACCTGAGGAAGCGCCGCGATTGGCGGGCGCATTATATGATAGCCTCGTTCACAAGATACTGCCCCTCGGTGACCGCGTTATCATCAGTCCTGCGCATGGAGCCGGGTCGGTCTGCGGTGGCAAGATCAGCGTGCGTGCTGAGAGTACGATCGGCTTTGAACGGGCTCACAATCCTGCCCTGCAGCTACGCACTAAGGAAGAGTTCATCGAGTACAAGGTCAATGAACACCACGAACGCCCACATTACTTCAGCCAGATGGAGCGATATAACCGTGATGGTCCGCCGGTGCTGGGAAGACTGCCACGTCCGCCTCCGCTCACGCCCCTCGAGTTCCTGAATGAGCTGGAGCGTGGCATGGTGGTTGTGGATACCAGAACACCCGCGGCATTTGGCGGTGCGCATATCAAGGGCTCCTACAGCATCTGGCTGGAAGGTTTACCGAGCTATGCGGGCTGGGTACTCTCGTATGACCAACCGATTCTGCTTGTCCTTGAGGGCAGTGGCAACCTGGAGACAGCGGTTCGCTATCTCATTCGTTTAGGCTATGACAATCTCGCGGGCTATCTGCGGGGCGGCATCGTCGCGTGGTATGATGCAGGCCTGGAGGTCGAGCATATGGGGCTTTCGACGGTACACGAGCTCAAGCAGCGACTGGAAACCCGGGAAGATCTCCTTGTACTTGATGTGCGGACAGACAACGAGTGGAAGCAAGGTCATATAAAAGGCGCGCTCCATATCTATGTCGGGCAACTCCAGAGCCGGTTGAGCGAGATACCACGTGACCGCCCGCTCTCCATCGTGTGCAACATCGGGCATCGTGCGAGTCTGGCCGCGAGCATTCTTCTCCGCGCGGGTTATCAGAATATCTGCTGTGATGTGCTCGGGAGTATGCGTGCGTGGAGTGCGAACAAGTTTCCAATCACTCAGGAGTAGGTGGACGAACGAGTAGTATTTAAGTTCTAGGAGCACCTTGAAATTAACTGAGAGGAGCACGGTACAATGAGGTGGTCGTTCCAGATAGGAAGTATTCGCGGGATACCGATAAAGCTGCACGTGACGTTTCTGATCATCTTCCTCTTTGTTATCTGGTTATTCTCGGCTAACGCATTCCCGATCTTCAACCTGACGATCGGCTTTGGGAATATGAATATCTCCAGCGGACTTAAGTACCTGCTGGGCAGTATTGCGGCGGTCCTCTTCTTCGCAACGCTCCTCTTTCATGAGCTCAGTCATTCCTTTGTTGCGCAGCATTACGGTGCGCATATACGGGGCATAACCCTGTTCATCATTGGCGGTGTATCGCAGATGGATGAGATTCCCAAGGAGCCGCACAAGGAAGCGAGGATCTCGGCTGCCGGGCCCGGTCTCAGTCTAAGTATAGGTCTTATTTCCTATGCCCTTTACTACCTCTTCGGCCCGGTGAACCTTGCAGAAACCGGAGCACTCGTGAAGAATGCTGCGCTCATCATCCTGGGTATTCTTGCGTTTTATAACATCGTGCTTGGCATCTTCAATCTCATTCCCGCATTTCCCATGGATGGCGGGCGACTGCTTCGCGCGTGGTTTGCGAAGCGAATGCCGTATATCGATGCGACCCGGAGGGCAGTAGCAGTGGGCAAGAGCTTCGCCTTTGCCATGGGCATTCTTGGTCTCTTCACCCTCCAGTTCTTCTTACTCCTCATTGCCATCTTCATCTATTTCGGCGGTTCTGAGGAGGAACGAGCAACGGTCGTGTCAGTTACTCTGGCGGGTGTAAAGGTCAGGGACCTCATGACCCGTGTCCCGGATGTCATCTATGTCCCCCCTGACTGGACGATCGACCAGTTGATCGAGGTGCTGTTCAAGACCAAACACATGGGCTACCCGGTACAGGAAAGCCTTGACTCACCGGTGCTCGGAGTGGTCACCTTCGCGGATGTCCAGAAGATACCCGCGCCGAAGCGGGGTATCACAAGGGTCGGGGATGTGATGACGAGAGCGCTTATCGCCATTCGACCGGATGCAGATGCGTATGACGCGCTCAAGCTCATGTCGACGAGGAATGTGGGTCGCTTGCTCGTCATGGAGGACGGTCAGATGAAGGGGCTGGTCTCGAGGACTGATCTCATGAGGGCGATCCAGTTCCTGGGCACCTATCGGTGAGCGCTACGCACACGGTTAAGAACTAACCGTTAATTACCTCTTCATATCCCGCTCGAGTTTCTTCCCAGTATTCTCGTGCAGCCCCTTCTGGGTCATCATTAAACTTCGCAACCCAGCGGTTTAGATGGGGCTCACACTCTGCGGGCAGCTTTCTACTCACCTCCGCTATGTAGGCGCGGATGACCTTCTTCGTCTTTTTCGTCTCCCAGAAGACTGGATACTGGTTTGCTTTGCGGTCATACTCAATGATCTTCTGGAGGAGCCGCTTACAATGGTTATCAAGGTTGAGTGCAACACCTCTTCCCCGGCGCAGGAGTGTCTGAACGCTTCGCTCAGACCAGCAGCGGTGGAACCTGCATATCCCAATCTCCTCAGAGTACAGCTCTTTTATCGCACGCTCGGCACAGCTTCTCCCTAACTCGCGGGGAGGCAGAGAGTTAATCGTATAATTCGTAAGGTATTTCCCCTGGATCGGTATGGGAATGAATTCACCGGGCACCCAATACTGAGCAGGTGAGATGCACCCTGTTTCGCCATAGGCGAGGTAGAGTGTGGTCTCACTGAAGGTCTCGCCCACGTCCGCTACCCGGTTGGCGAACCGCGCATCCAGTTCTTTCGCCGCTATCCGGACACCGTGAGCGAGGATACTCCCAATGCCTTTGCGATAAGCGACGAGTTCCGCCAGTTTCATGATCGCGGCTGCATTCCGGTGCGAATCTTCAATCGTAAAGGTTAATGGATCGAATGCGACACCATCGTCGAGACCTATATCCTCCTTTTTGAGCAGTCCCTTATGCATGCAATCGAGGATCCAGGAACTCAGATTGCCGAACTCAATGGCATCAAAGCCCATCACCTCGGCTTCTTTTACTGCCTTCTCCGCAGCTCGTTGATCGAAGATGCCAGAATTCGGACCGAGAGCTTCGTAGGGCTCATAGTCCTTCTTATGTTCGCGGTAAATCTTTTTGCAGGCGAGCGGACAGGGTTCGCCACAGGTCGTAAATGATCGTGGCTCCACGATTTCTTCATTGAACTGCTTGAGGTAATGGTCTTTGACGAGTGCATACAATGATCTCCGTTCATCTCCGCTGAGATTGACCGAATTCCAGTTGAACGAGAGGAGCCACTCGCCCAGCACGGACATGTTCACGCCGAACGTGCCGGACGATTTCACACTCTCGTCATAGCGGTACTTTTTACCCGATCGGATGACATAATCCGTATAGTTCTCCTGGAACTCCTCCTCGAATATCTTACTCACCACTTTAATATCTTTTATATCCTCGGTGAACGTTTTGCCATCGTACACGCCGCCATATGCGATCGCAACCGTTCTATGTGCCCGAGCCATCAGGGAGCCCATACCACCTCTGCCAGCCCAATCATCAACACCTTCCCTGAATTTCCCGTACCGTATCACGGTTGAGCAGATCCCGCCGAAGTTGGTATGCAGTGCAGCAGGACCGACCGTGATGATCCTGAAATCCAGGTACTTATCACCGATACGATAGAGCTCGTTGAACCGGTCATAGGTGTACTGCTGTAATGCATATACTCCTCGTTCACCTTTATAGCCCCGGAAGATATCCTCTAAATCACGTTCACTGATCTCGATGAACTGTGATTCCACAGTTCCATCCGCTGTACCCTTGAGTGCTGCGATGAGATACTGCTCAGCTCTCCCTTCAAGAGCCACGTAATCCAGACCGGTGTGGTAGAGTGGCAGAGCTGCGCCACCCATTGAACTGATGAAAAAACCATTCCAGAGCGGCGACCGTGCCGCACAGATCAGGCGATGGAACCCATACAGCCGAGCACCTGCGAGTGGACCGGCACCGAAGCAGAGGACATTCCGCTCGTCAAAGGGCGCCACCTCGAAGCTTTTGTAGCGGTCCAGGTGGCAGCGTAACGCAAAACTGATGGGTCCCACTGCCTCTTCAAGAGGAAGTGCCTCAATGCTCAGGGTGCGGTCCGAGGCATTCAGATAAGCAGCTTTACATCCTTGAGCCGTTGTCATTCTCTCTACCTACCATCCCAATGAGTTGCTCTTCTGTTATTACTGTTGTCGATATTTAAACTTTGTTTCAGACGATGCGTAGGTCCAGTATTTTCCCGGAACTGAACAAGTTTTTTATAGTCGACGGTCCATGTAAAAAGTAGGAACGATATTTGGAAAGGAGGTGATAATAAAAAATGGCAATGGAACGATGGCGCCCTTTTTGGGGTTTGAGAAGGTGGCTTCCTGCCCGAACCCTTGAAGAAGAGATGGACGAGATGCTTGATCGGTTCGAGCGTGCATTTGGTATGCCGATGCGTCGAGCGCTTGTCGAGACGAGAGGCTGGGGTCCCCTTGTCGAGATGGTGGACAAGAAGGACGAGGTTCTATTGAAAGCAGAACTTCCCGGCGTAAAGAAGGAGGACATTCACGTCTCGGTCACCGGTGATCTTCTGAGTATCGAGGGAGAGCGAAAGCAGGAATCAGAGGTCAAAGAGGAGGATTATTACTGCTGCGAGCGGTCCTATGGCAAGTTCTATCGTGAGATCGCACTGCCAGCCGGGATCGATCGTGAGAAGATCTCCTCGGAATACAAGGACGGTATCCTTGAAATTCGCATGCCCAAGGTCGAGGAAGTCAAGCCAAAAGAGATAGAGATCAAAGTAAAGTAATGACCAGCACGCACCAGGGGCGAGCTACCTTTTCTAATGGTTGATATTTAAATGGGAGGGGTACTCAACCCTCCTTATTTTTACGTATCGAGTGGCTCTGGTTGTCTTATTATGCACCGATCTCATGGATTCTATTATTTCACTTCCCGTACACTCGATTTCCCATATACCTTTTGCACGACGAGTATGTGAACACTCGGATCAATGACGGTGAGCTGGCTCGGCGTAATCAGCAGGGATTCGGATTCCTGCATTGACGCGATCATCATCTTATAAATCTCTTCCCGATTCCGCGGGTCCATGTGTAAGTCAAACTCGTCGACCGCCCGGAACGGAGACTTCAGCATCTCTTGAATCGAGAGCAGGAATGCCATGACCGACGCGGTCTTTTCTCCTCCACTCTGCGTATAATAATCAAACAGCACGGGTGGCGAGCCCCGGAACCCCACGTGGAGCTCCAAACCCTCGTTCTCGATCTCACCATCTTCACCATTCACGAGGCGAGCTAACCCTGTGGCACTTATACCAGCCAGAATCTGCTGAAACGAACTATTGATCGAATCCAGGAGATCGGTTATTGCCTTTCGCCAGACCTTTTTCCTCGCTTCGAGCTCTTTCAGTCCTTCACGTTTATTCGCGACGACGATCTTTGATCGTTCTTGCAATTCCTCGAACAACTTTGCATAATTCGAGTAGATCTCTTCGGTCTCTTCCGGAATCTTGCCCAGTGCTTCGATCTTCGCACCGACCAGACTTATCTCATTCTCGATCTCGCTCTGTTTCCGTTCGGTTTCTATTCGTTCACCTGCTCTCTCCTTCAGGGGTTGTAATTCCATCAGTTTCTGGTTCACGGTCTCCATCTCTCGCTTTAGCGCCTTTATATCCGTCTCCAGCAGCTCTTTCTTGAACCTCAGGACTTCCTCCTTCACTCGATAGCTGATATACGAGTCCAGCGTTGATTCCAGACTTCGTTCGAACGCGCCCAGTTTACTCCGCACCTCGCGTATCTCCTCGGTCAGCTCTTCTCTTCTCTTATCCGCTTCCTCCAGCCTTGCCTTTATCCGGTCGACCTCGTCATGCTTCCCCAGCGTGTGAAACAGCAGCTCGTTCTCCCGCAAGTGCTCAGTCAGTTTCTCCAAAGCTATCTCTTCCTTCTCCAGATGCAGCAGTTCGAAGAATGATTCCTTTGAATTGGTTTTCCACGCGTCGAGTCTGTCCCGCCACGCTCTGAGCTCTTCTTGTGTCACGTTCATCTCCGCCACATTTGACTCGAGCGCATCTTTCTTTAGAGTAAGCTGTTCTTCGAGCTTCTGCAAAGCTGTTTCCTGTTTGATGATCCGTGCCCATACCACCTCTCGTTTCAACCATCCTCGTCTCTCTTCGAGTGCCGCACGCTGCAGATACCTCTCGTGCATCTCCTTCCAGTATCCGAGGCTCTCTTTCGCGCGGCCGAGCAACTGGGAGATCGACTCGTCCTCGCTTATCAGTGCTTCAAGCCTCTTTCTCGCGTCGACTACCTTTTCTCGATACGAGCTGAAGCCAACAGCCTCTTCTAACAGCTTGAGCTTCTCCTGTGGTGACATCAAACTGAACTGTTCCATGGTGTTCTGGTGCATGATGATCAGCATGTTATTGGGATCGATGCCAAACCCTTTGAAGAGCCGATTGACTTCTTCGTAGCTTATCTGCCGATAATCCGCTTCCCACCAGTAATGCCCGTCGTTCCTCAGATACCTCGATAACATGAACGTTTCAGCATCCGAAACGCTGATTGGCCTTCTCCCATTCGTCTCTTTGTTATCAAAGACGAGTGTGATCCGCGCGATTTCGGCACCACGCCTGATCAAATCCCGCAATCGTCTGCCCCGTTCGGTGTAGATCTGACCGAGCGCAACGGAAATTGCGAGGAGGATCGAGGATTTGCCCGCGCCGTTTGGGCCGGAGATCAGATTCAGTCCCGGCTTGAGCGGGATGCGCGCATATTCATAGGACATGAAATTCTCCAGTATGAGCTCTTTGAGCCAGATGCTCGTGCTGGTGCCTTCTTTGAGCGTGAATGGGGGCATCTTCGCTGATGTATACATGTAACCTCGAGCTGTTAAAGATTTTAGTGGCGCGAATTTCCAGATTTTCAGGCTGCTCATCAACCTCGCACATCGTGAACAAATCGTGATGTCCCACCATACCATTGAGCGGATGCCGAGATCTATAAACACCCCGAAGAGTAGAGCGATATCAAAAGTGATCTTGAGCAGCAGGTACGCGGCACCAGCCGCAAGGATTGCAGCCATAAGGACTCCGTTCGTAACCAGACTCAAGATACTGCGCTGAATCTTCCGCAGTTGTCGGATATCAATGTCCAGCCCGCCATCAAAGACGATGATAGCAATCCCTCTGCTCGAAAGCATGGAAGAAGATAATCGATCGAAGATACAATCAGCAGACCATTAACCTCAGTCAGTCCTTCGAGGGCTAATGCGATAAATATAGCACTACAATGTTATTGAGACAGATAAGCTCATAGACAAATACCAGGATCATTATACAGCCCAAGCCATATTTTCCGATTATTTCTCGGTCCCGTTCAGATTGGGTGATGAAATATAAGTTAAAGTAAAGCAAGGTCACGCAGACGGGAATGAAGGGTTTCAGAAGAGCGAAGAAGGGATGATAATAAAAGGGATTGAGTTCGCTTACATGGTTATAGTGTTCCAGAGTCAACCGGGTAATGATAAAGTCAAGCATATTGAGACTGTAATACAGGATGGCATAGACAAATATACTGCTTGGGTAGTAGCCCCACTCCTCGCGTATAGCCCATTTATTCATGACCGAATTGTACTAGCAGAGTAGGACTATATATGAGTTATTGACCCTGAAAGAATTTTAAAAGTATTCTCAGGTAAAAAACGTGAAATTGTAATCGTTCAATTCTTCCGGTGTATTGTATTATAGGAGCAGAAGGGCACGATTCGACCGTCTGGCAACCCGTAGTGGATCACACATCTTCGCACGCGAGCGAGGTCGAAGTTGGAGGGATCCATGAAATGCATGGCGCCGATGAAGAGGAGGTTGAAATGCAGATCGCTTAAGTCCTCGTACGTGTGGCTTTTCAGGAATTTAATGAAGAGCTCTTTTAAGAAGCTGGGGTGGATATGTCGAACCGCGGTGAGGGCGGATATCCGTTTATTCTTGGTATACGCGGCTGCTAATTTATCCAGGTCCAAGTACTTTGTTATCGGCTCTATCTTCCCTTCTGCCTTACCCTTTTTACCAACGACGAGATAAGAGAACGCGCCGCACGAGAAATGACAGCCTGCTTCCGATTTGCCGAGCGTTCCGAGCAGCATGCTCATCATCGAGGGCGGGAAGAAATCCTCTCTGCGGAGAAAACCCGTTTGTTCTTCCACCTTGCGTATCACATCGGAGACCGTGATCCGTTCGTGGTGGTCGTGGAGCGTTCTGCCGCAGAAGGAGACCGGCTGGAAATTCACCCCGCGTATAATCGCGCTATTTTCGATCGCGAAGTTTATAATCGCGCCAATCTGGTCGTCGTTAATACCTTTGACGATCGTGGGTACGAGCACAATCGCGGGTTTTGGGCCTGCCGTGCGGTGGTTCTCGATCGCCTGTTTCTTTACGCCGAGCAGTTTTCGCCCCCGTAGCTGCTCGTAGGGCGCTTCGGTCACGCCATCAAACTGGAGATAAATCACACTGGTGCCTGCAGATTCGAGCTCTTTGCAATATTCAGGGCTCGCAGCCATTTTGAGGCCGTTGGTATTCACCTCCACATGGTCGAACTTCCGGCGTGCGTAGGCAATGAGCTCCGGGAGGTCCTCGCGGAGTGTGGGTTCGCCACCACTGAATTGGAGTCCCGCGGCATTGGTATTCAATGCGAAATTGTCGATGATCGCCTTCAGGTGCTCGAAATGAGGATCTTTTTCGTGTCTCTCACCTTTGCTGGTACTCCCGGCGAAGCAAGTCGGACAGCTCAGGTTGCACCGCATGGTGACATCGATCACCCCTAACACGGTGGAGGATTCATGCTGGGGGCACAATCCACAGGCAAAGGGGCATTCGCCATTACCGTTAGTTGCGGTTGTTACTTCTCTTCTTCCCGCTCCCCGGGTGTCTTTCGATTCAAATTGTTGGTAAAGCTGATAATCCGACCAGCAGAGGTCTTTAAATGCACCATGTTCCGCACAGCGCTTCTCCATGTAGACTGCTCCGTTCTCCTCATAGAGGCTCGCATCGATGACGTGATAGCAGACCGGGCAGATGCTTTTCGTGGTTCGAATGAATGCGGACATGGTCTTCAATTTTTATTCGTGGTCTCTCTTTTTTATAACCTGAGGTCGTTATTCGCACTCTTATCCATAATCAAGAAGAGTTCACCGAGCTGCTCGATATGCAGGTCGCCGGCTGCGTTCGAGCCCATACCGATGACAATACAGCCAGCGGCTTTACCCGCTTGATAATCAGCTTTTGTATCTCCCACGAGTATCACCCGATCCGGCTTCACATTGAGCCGTTTACATGCTGTTATCACCATTTCCGGATCAGGCTTGCCTTTTTTCACGTCATCGCCAGTTATAACCGCATCAAAATGGTTAGAGAGCTGGAAATGCGCTAAGATCTTATCAACATTCTCGCGGGGCGTATTCGTGACCAGCCCCACCTTGCATTTATATCTCTCTCTCGTCTGGCGCACGACCTCTTCGGCACCTGGAAACAGCTCGATAAGCGGTATCAATTTTATCTGCTCACGAACGCAATACTCAGCGGCGTCCTCACCCAGTTGTAACGCACCGAGGTTATGCCTGAGGTCCGGGCCCCAGCATCTCGCTTTAAACGTCTCTCTGCTCAGTTTCTTCTTGCCGTAGGCGGTCAGCATGTTGGTGAAGGCTTGATACCAGCTCTCAAAGGAGTTGATCAGGACACCATCGAGATCAAATAAGATCGCGTCTATTTTTCTTACGGCCATCATTCTCAGAACCTCTTCAAGAACTCTTCAATAACCTTGATATCCTCGTCGTTTAATCCGTACAGTTTGTAAACAAGTTCATTGATCTCCGCTTCGAGTTCTGCGACTGAGGGAGACGTAACCTGTGCTTTATCCTCTTCCAGTTCCTTCAAGATCGCTTTTACGATAGCATCACTCTTTGGAACGAGGAGCTGCGGCTTTTCATCTTTCTTCGCACGCTTACCTTTGAGTGCAGCGACAACATAGTCAGCTTTTGGTTTTGAATCAACAAAAACAGGCTTCTCTTTTTTGCCGATTACGATGTTGTAGCCTCGACCGCTGGGGTCTTCTTCTATCAAAGGTTCAAGCGCCTTGTAAGTGGAATTGAAGGTGATAGATACGGGCTCAAACTCCTCGCCTCTACCTCGGTATTCTTGAATGTACGCTTCGGGGAAGTGCTCGATATTCTGTTCGAGCTTTTTATTAACAATTATTAGATCCACTTTCTGGGCAATTTGATTAATCATTGACGAGGTATGATCTTGGATAAAGGGTAAGTTCCCAACATTGCCCATATATTCAAAGTAATTTCCTCGTTTGATGGAAGCCACATGTTTAAAATAGAACTCAAGCACTTTTGAGTTCAACAGTCCTAAAGTGTAGAGATAGTCTTTTCGTTCGTCCGATCGAAGATATATGATGAAACATTTACCCACACAATAGAAACCGTATTCGTCAAACGCAAAAGAGTTCACATTTGAAATTTCTGGATAGACGATTTTAAGTCTGTTATATGGGAGAGGATTCCACAGTTCAAACCAATTTTTCCCTTGTTGTATAATTGTTTGATTGAATAATCTCCTCTTTTCTAATTTTTCTTTATATGGAATCAGATAACTTCTAATAAACGGATATTGGTCTAAATTAATAGGAACAAAATCCCCATTTTCTAATTTGTATGGGAAAAGAATATATCCACCATCCCATGCTATATTCCATCTTTTTATTTCTTCGCCACCTTTTATTTTCGGAATAAGTAATTCTTCTTCAAGTTTGTATTTTTTTATCTTATCCTCAGTGAGTATGTAGACTTCATTAGCACCGGTCCTTGTAGCTTCCTTAATGTTTAACTGAGAATCACAAACATCCATTAGCACGCAATTAGCGTTTTTTTCTATTTTTTTAAAGACCACATTCTCATCTTTAGGCATCAGTTTCCACGGGCCACTATCTAGCAAGGCTTGGTCATATTCGAAAATATCAAGATGATCATTGGAATAAGCTTTTTCTTGAACGAGATGCCTTATTTCATCAATTATTCTATCTGTTCTACTTGCAACTCTCAAGCACTTGATTAAATTTTCCTCATTCGCCCCTTTTTTAAAAATGATTATAACTGGATAATTTGTCACTTCTTCAAATACACCACTAGCCCCAAAATCAATATACTGCTCAATTATGCAATGATTGATAATAAAATCTCTTAATTTTGTTCCATAATCTCTATTTGCGAACATATTGGAAACTATAATTCCAAACTTGCCATCATCATACAGCCAGTTTATGCTTCTCTCCATAAATGGAACGTACATATCGAAATTCCCATAAGCACTTTCATAATTTTTCCTAATATAGTCTTTGCTTTTTTCAAATGCCTGAGTTCTTACATACGGCGGATTCTCTACTACGTAATCATACTGCACATAATTTTTCAAAATCGCTGCAAGCATGATGTCCTCGAGCGATTTAATCAGTTTACCGTCCCCGAACGTCTCTTTGAGTTCCTTGAACTTCCGTAGAAAATGTTTGGCATGCGGCGTGAAGAAAGAGACCAAACGATTCCAGTTTTTAGCTTCAAGATACCGCTTGAAATTCCGTTCCAGCTCTGCTGTATCAACCTCATACGTTTCTTTCCGTGCTGCTTCTTTCACCGTATCAAAAACCGCTTGAAGAGCAGCAAAATAGTCTTCGACATTAGGCAAATCCGTTTTGGCAATAACATCTTTGAAGTACGGCATTTGTATCTTCAGGTTTCTGCCATCAACGGGTAAGCCCGTGTCAATTAAGATATACTGGGCACTCTCGAAGGTCTCAAGAGTTACTTTCCTCGTTTCTCCTTTCGTCTCGTCTATCAACGAATCCGTTCTGAAGATAGGAAGGCGATTCAGAACAAAATGCCAATCCTTGTCCATTGCTCTCTTGTACGCGGGAATCAGCACGAGCATGAATTGCATCTGCGCCATGAACGTTGCAAAGGGATGGATATCAAACCCGACGATATAGTACCTGTTACAGAGCTCTTTTAAAATCTCTGGCCATCCTTTTTCCTCGGCGACTTGCTCGGAAGCTTTCAGGTATCGTCTCAACGCTTCGACCAGAAAACGTTCCGGAGCCGCAGGCGGGATCCAATAAGCGTTTGCCAAGAATACTTCGTCCTTCATAGCTCACCGCATCGAGGATATAGGTAACCACCTCCAGGGGTGTATAAAATTCTCCCAGCGCTTTTCTCGTCTCTTTATCAAAATAGCGCTGGTACAGCGTTCCGAGCGGGTCACCCACGATCTCCGAAAAGTCGAACTTGTAGAGTGTTAAGATGATCTCCGCAAGCGCATCGCCGAAATACGCTTTTTGCTTTTCAAAGCGCGGGCTGTAGAGTGCATCGCCCGCACTGATGTCTTTATAGCTGTCCTCCCACCAGTAGAAGATATCGCCCTCGAAAACTGACTTCACCAGCCGCTCTTTCATGCTCTCAATGAGATTCTTCGTGGTTATTGCCCATGCCAAGAGCGGGATATCTCCCCTGAATGAGATAGTGCGAATCTGGTTCTTAATAAACCCTGAAAAATCAATGTCACGCAATTTGTAATCCTCACACGCCTTTGCCAGAAAGCTGGCA
>RXIE01000179.1 GCA_004212135.1 Candidatus Methanophagales archaeon ANME-1-THS
TCCTTGCCCAACCTCGTCTCCAGAATCCCATGCGCATCATCCAGTCCAAGAATAATGCACCTTCGCATATCGTCGTGGCACTGTTGCATTGCGGCATTGTTCACCCAGTGCAGGTCATCGTGATAGCACATGATGTCCGTGTGGTTCAACATATACGGCATCAGGAGTCGCTGCCCTTGCGGCATCCCCACGTCCGGGTTATATGCTGGTGTTCCGACCGTTCGGCTTGCTACAATCTTCTTCGCATCCTCAATGAACTCCCTCTTCCTCGTTCCGCCTTTCTGCGCTAAACCACCGTAGACATAAAACTTCGTCCGGGTCGAATCGGGCTTCTCTGCGAATTTGTCTGACATCGCTTTCAGGAAACTATGTTGTACATCTCTATATGGCATTTCTTTTCACCTCCTTTTTATTTATTCCACTCCTCCTCTCGGAGTATACAGCTTCATACCCTTGACGCCGACGCCTTTATTCCCTTTGATCGCTTCTCGCTTTATGAATGGCTGGAATCCGCCCCAGGTTCTGTTCCAGTGGATCTCAGAGATGACATCAGCCACTTCGGGGTCATCGCCTTCCATCCAGGTACCACCCTGCGCATTCCTGAACATCGTGGTCATCTTCCTCAGATCATCCTCCGGAAGCGGCTTGCCCAATTTCACTTCCTTGTCCATCGCGCCGCCGACCATGTCCTTCACGTATTTGATATCGCCGGTGCGCTCATCGAACGCCCATCTCCTCAAGGCATCGAACATCACGCCGCGCTCATCCAATCGAACGGAGTGCCCGTGAACAGTTCGTCCTCGCAGGCCTGTCCTCGCGGTATCATACGTTTCGTTATCAATGAACTCTTTTGCGATCTTCTCCACATCCCGCTCGCGCGCTTCGCAAATCGTCCTTCCGGATAACACGCCGATATCAACCCCTCTGTAGCGGTTATACCAACACATCGGCCTGATTCGTGGTGTTGCGGGCGCGAACTGCATGGAGTCGGTGAATTGGACGTATCGTATTCGGTCACCTGCTGCTGCGCCGGGCGTTGGCTTCACGGCCTGCCGAACAGCGCAGTCTGGCTCCTCCATCTCCTCGATTGGCGGATGAATGCTCTTATATGCCTCACCGGGTGCGCGGTGCCCGAGCAACCTCACCACGTCCTCCTCCGGGATGTCCCTCAACTTCTTCAACTTCTGTGTCGGGTCCATGAATTTCCGCCGGTTCTTCCCTACTATACTCGCTCCAGGTGTAAATTGTGGCATTTTCTTTTACCTCCCTCACATTATCTCCTTTGCTCCCGCAGCAACTGCCTTCATCGGCTCCGCAAACTCGGGTATTGTGCCAAGGACTTCGCCCATCAGTGCGGATGTCCTCGCCGGGGTGAAGTACAGCGTGTCTGCATCCAGGCACATCGCAGCAGTGAAGCAGGGTATGAACTGGCCCTTTGCATGCCTCGTCACGATGTGGTTGCCATGGAATACACCCGGTCCTCCGCCACCATAAATACTGTGCGAGAAGAACGAGCTTGCTACCGATGCTCCCTGGCATTTGCCATAATCCACGCCGGGAAGTCCCGTCTCATGCTCTATCAACTCGTTGAAGTACATGATGCACGATGGTACCGGCTGGCCCGCACGCAATGCTCCCGCATTCACACAGGTGGCTGCGAGCATGCCCGCTGCCGCATAGGCATTCCACATCTGGAGATCGTCCGTCCCAAAGACGGTATAACCAGATCCCATCTTCTGCTTTGCCTTTATCACGCCATCCTTCTTCGCCTGCTCTACCGTGGCATACACCACGTCAGCAAGCGTTCCCTTCTCTCCGTTCGCCATGATCAGGTCGCAGAGCATGTTGTTCGCATTCAGTCCCTCGAACGCAAGATCCAGGAGATGTCCTCGCTCAAACGGTCCGATCGCATCTCCCATCTCATAGCATGCCGCCTCCTCCAGTATCATGGACAGGCATGCACCAGGTATCGCTCTCTTCCTCACCGTTGCCGCGATATGGTTCACCGGGATATTCCTCAAGGTATACCCTGGTCCTTCGTTACTGATCGGCACATCCACCAACGTCGCTACGACACTGCCAGTCATGGCAGGATCCTGCGGATACATGCCCCAGACCGCAGCTTTCACGTCAGGCGCATGCCACATATCGACCTTGAAGGTGTCGATTATTGCTTGCGTCAGCGCCGCACAGGTGTTCGTTCTCGCAGCCGAGTAGTCCGCGAGGATTCTCGCCGAGGGCACCTGAACCAATAACCGCTTTCCGCCTGATAACACCTCTACTTTGGTCTCGTCGCCTGATTCGACCTCGAGCATCGCTTTCATCTGGGTCGCAATGTCCTTCGCTTTCCCAACAGCGTCTATATTCATGCTCTTGCCGCGAATGACCATCGCTTTGCCAGCAATAGTACCGGTTTTCAGCTTGTTCGCCAGTCCCGCGAGGTCAATTGCTGCTGACCGAGCCACGAGGCTGCAGATCTTCCGTATCGCTGGGTTTTTCAAAGGGCTGAGTGCACTTATCGGAACGTCGCCCAGTAGTTTCTTGCCTTTGTCGTCGTATAAATCTACCTTATCCCCCATCTTAGCCATAACTTCTTTATCCTCCCATTTTTACACCCTTGTACAGGGTGATTATATGGTAGGCAGAGGCTCTATAAAAGCTTTTCGCTTTCGTACGGCTGTACAAAAAGGCGCGTTTCAAGGTGTATAAAATCATATAAAAATTATAATTGTTGCTACTTATTGTGGTAAAAGGTGAACCATATGGCTACTAAACCCCCATGCTCATCCAGTACCTCTTCATTATTCGGTGGACCTTCAGGCCATACCACCCTTTGAGTGATCACCCAGCTTCACCCCTTCGCCGAGCATCAGTTCCCCAGCTCTACTGGTTGTTATGTGAATAGCGCCGAATCCCGCTTCTGAGAGTGCTTCTTGTAACCGTTCAGACGAGAAATATCTTTGGGCATGTGCATGACTTCCTGTCCGGGCAGCACCAGCTACCCAGTCGATGATCAGGATCTTCCCACGCTCCTTCAGCACACGGTGTGATTCCTTCAATGCTTTGGTAAAATCGGGTATCTCATGTAGTGCCTTGAGCGACGTTACCATATCGAAGGTGTGATTCGCAAACAACAGCTCCTCGGCTGACTGCACTTCAAACAACACGGATGATGATCTCGACCGAGCTTTTTCGATCTTCTCGCGCACGGGATCGATCCCGATCACCTCGC
Source organism: Candidatus Methanophagales archaeon ANME-1-THS (assembly GCA_004212135.1). Taxonomy (GTDB): domain Archaea; phylum Halobacteriota; class Syntropharchaeia; order Alkanophagales; family Methanospirareceae; genus ANME-1-THS. Next base: position 3,233 of record RXIE01000179.1, read on the forward strand.
ACCCCGTCTCCTCTCTGAGATAAATCGCGAATTTTCCCGCGCCGCACCCGATATCCAGTATTTTCAGCGGCTTTAGCCGCCCTGCCTCTATTTTTATCCGCTTACACACTTCCTTGACCAGTTCGACTTCGTTCTCCAGGAGTTCCATAATGAGAAGTATTAATAACTACTCATCATCTGATGGGTTTATAAATACTAAACACTAAATACGAATAAGCCCTTTCAGGGTTTGCGGGGACGTGGGCAGAGCCCACGAGTTTAGGATTTAGAAATTAGGGATTAGGACTTTCCACATTTTTTAATCTATGTCCAGCAGCCACGGCTCTTTTAATTCCGCAGGGCACTTTAGCC
>RXIE01000103.1 GCA_004212135.1 Candidatus Methanophagales archaeon ANME-1-THS
CTAACTCTTTCGAGATTATCCCCGCTCCTGCGAGGAGATTATCCGTCAACGTGGTCTTTCCATGGTCTATATGGGCAATGATACCTATGTTTCGTATTCGTTCCGTCTTGTCCAGCAAGCCTTTGATCTTTTCCGCAGCCTTTTTACCTCGTGTTGCCATTTACTTTCACCTTGTGCTTTTCTCTCTTTGGTAGAAAGATTTCGCTTGTAACACCTATCCCCTTCATGATATAAGTATTTATAAGGTGGAGAGGATAATAAAGCATACAAGCCCGGGTGGTGTAGCGGCCTATCATTGAGCCCTGTCGAGGCTCGGACTCGGGTTCAAATCCCGACCTGGGCGCTTACTTACCTGTTCATTGCTCCTCCTTGCTCTGAACTTTTTCAATGCATGAATAGATAAGCCAGGTGGGGGATGCAAAAAGCCCCTGAAAACTCAAATCCTCTAAAAACATCTCGTTTTGGGTATTACACGGCGATTCAATGCATTAATAGCTTCGCACCGGTGAGGGATTGAAATGCCAAGGGTTCAAAGGTTACTCGTATACGGCAACATTTATTAGAACCATTGCAAAAAGGAATAACTGCCAATGCCACCGAAATCCCTGATCGGCGTGATTGTAGCGGTCTTCATCGTAACGGCACTAGCGCTCTCCTTTTCGCTTCTGTTTCCACGAACACCAGGAGAATCCCTAAAAGCTGATGACGTGCAGAAAATAGAGCTGGGGGAACGCATCGAACTGCCGGAGCCGAGATATCAAAGTGAAACATCGGTCGAGGAGGCATTAGCGCAAAGAAGGTCAATAAGAGCGTATTCAGGCGATCATGTAACTCTCGAGGAGGTCTCGCAGCTCCTGTGGGCAGCTCAAGGTATTACTGATCCAGAGGGAACGAAGAGGACCGCACCATCCGCAGGTGCACTCTATCCCCTCGAGCTCTACGTCGTGGTGGGGGGTGTCGAAGGACTTGATACAGGCGTTTACCGCTACATCCCCCGAGGGCATGAACTGGTGAAGGTCAGGGATGGTGATCTGCGGGCTGAGCTTGCTACTGCTGCCCTGGGGCAGGGACACGTGAGAGCTGCGGCGATAGACCTCGTATTCACTGCGGTTTATGAACGAACGACGGTGAAATATAACGACCGTGGAATCAGGTACGTGCATATGGAAGCAGGACACGCGGCACAAAATGTGTATCTGCAAGCGGTATCCCTGGATCTCGGAACGGTAACTATCGGCGCATTCAGTGATGCCGAGGTTAAGCAGATCATGCATCTAGAAGAGCAGGAAGATCCGGTGTATATCATGCCGGTTGGAAGGATAGGATAACCAAAGCAATGCGAGACCTCATCAGTTTCTTAACGCAGATACCTGTGGGGAAGGATATAACAATAGAGGCCGTTACTGCCCGGAGTTACCTCTTTCCTGTTGTCGGCTTGGTGATCGGCTTACCCGTCGCTGTGGTGGCTTTTCTCGCGTTTGGATGCTCAGGTGTGGCACCTGAAATTGCCGCGCTGCTCACGGTGCTCGCTCTTTATCTCGTCACGGGTCTGATCCACCTGGATGGCTTAGCGGATTTCTTTGATGGATTAATGGCACCGGGAAGCACGCGCGATAAAGTAAGGGCGATGAAGGATGATAACTTGGGGACCGCGGGATTGTTCGCGACGATCCTGGTTCTCCTGGTGAGTTTGTTTGCCATTGAGATTATCGGTGCGGAGCTTGCAGCGACTGCTTCTGGCTTTACGTTCGTCTCGTTTTACACGTTTGCTTCGGTCTTCATCATCGCGGAGGTCTCAGCGAAGCTGAGTATGAATACGTGCATGGTGCTTGGCATGAGCTGTGATCGTCATGAAGGACTGGGCGCGCTCTTCATACAGGCTTTTTCGCCACGGAAATATCTCGCAGCCCTTCTTTCCGCGGTCTTCATTGCGTTCCTCTTCACCCTTTCGGTTCGTCTCCTGATCGTGCTGACGGGCATCGTCGTCGCATTTCTGGTCTCCTCCGTTGCACGACAAAAACTGGGTGTGATGAGCGGCGATATCATGGGCGCTTCGAACGAACTCGCGCGGAGTGCGACGCTGCTTCTATGTGCACTTCTCTGACCTTGTTAAGTGGTGGGCGGGGTGAAGAGAGTGGAGCGCCAGGATCAGGATTCGAACCTGAGAGTCCTTTTCAGGACAGTGGCTCTCGAGGCCACCGCATTAGTCCACTCTGCCACCCTGGCTTCTCGATACAGCTCCTGTTCACTTCTTCTAAAAGATACAGGCTTCTGGTTATAAATCTGTTATACGAACCGAAGAGATTTTAGAATAACGAGACCACGCCCAGGTAAATGAGCGTTGCAATGGTGGAACGGATAAACGTACCAATGACCACTGCAAGCCAGGTCATTAACGGCGGCATACCAATGAGCCTGCCCACTATTGAACCGACCCCGGCACCGGTCCATTGCAGTGGGAATATGACCAGAATGACCAGTCCGATGAATCCAAATCGCTTCGCCCATTTATATTTGGCTAACGCCTTCTCTCCCGTTTCACCCACATTCTCGACCAGCTTTCCCAGTCCTGGTATCTTCTTCGCATAGTCAAAGTTCCAGACCAAGAATAAAGCGAGCACCGCATCAGTGAACATGATGAAGGATATAAGTGATACCGGGGGAATACCGAGTGTTAAACCGTAAGGAACAACCGAGAGTGTACCAACTAAAGGCACAAAGGAATAAACACCAAAGACCGCCATATATCTCCTAAACATCTCCGGGTCAGCGAAGAACAGAAATGTCACGAGGGCAGCCGCGATTGCAAAAGGAATGAGGAGTTTGGCTAATGCGATCTTATTCATCTGGATTACTATCTTCACCTTATCCCTTACACTCATCTCCATCTCTTTGATCATCGTTCTATCAAGATGTGCCGTTTGTGGATCATATAAATTGAGCGATAACAGATATAAAAGTTGAGAAAAGTGAAACTCAGTATCGTCTATGATAACGAAGCGAATAACGGGTTCATAAGCGACTGGGGGTTCTCATGTTCAATCGAGACGGGGGATTGGCACATTCTGTTTGATACCGGGGCATCAGGCGAGATACTGGTTCACAACTTGCACCGGCTGGGGATACACAAAGAAGAGATTGATATTATTACGCTCTCACATAAGCACTGGGATCACACGGGTGGGCTTCGAGCGGTGTTGCATCCGGGCGTCGCGGTGTGTCTGCCCAGCTCGTTCCCGCTCAGCTTCAAGAAATATATAGCGAAGAAAGCAGCGCGAGTGGTTGAAGTATCAGAACCGAAGGAGATTGTCCCGGGAGTTTATACAACCGGGGAACTGAGAATCGCGCGTCTGCTTTCGGAGCAGTCATTGGTCTTAAAGACGAAAGGAGGTGAAGGTGTGGTTGTACTCACCGGCTGCGGACATCCGGGTTTGGATAAGATTCTTGAGGCGGCAAAGCCGTTCGGTACACTCTATGGTGTGATCGGTGGTTTTCATGGGTTTAATAAGCTGGAGCTGCTCCACGAGTTGGAAGTGATTGTACCCTGTCATGGTACGATTCGCAAGAACGAGATAATGAGGATGTATCCGCAGAAAGCGGCGCGGTGCGGAGCGGGCATGGTGCTTGAGTTCTAACTGCTTCGCACGAGGATGCTATATAAAGAGCGGACTGAGTACGAGTGTTACCGTGCTCAGGAGCTTCACCAGAACATGGAGGCTCGGGCCTACCGTGTCCTTGAAGGGGTCGCCCACCGTGTCTCCGACAACCGCAGCGGCATGGGTAGGCGTACCCTTGCCAATCGGTTTACCCTGCTCATCTTTCAACATGCCGGATTCAATAAGTTTCTTGGCATTGTCCCAGGCGCCGCCGCTGTTGTTCATAAAGGTGGCCATAATGATACCTGCAATGGTTCCTACCATGAGGACGGCCGCGACAGCTTCTGCAGCCGCGTAGCCCGCAATGTTGAAGAGGATGCCAACCGCGACGGGCAAGCAGACCGCGAGCAAACCTGGAGCTACCATCTCCCTCAAGCCGGCTTTCGTCGTTATATCCACTGCCTTTGCGTAATCCGGCTTGGTTGTCCCTTTCATTATCCCGGGATCTTCTCTGAATTGCCGCCTGACCTCCTCAATAATCTTACCCGCTGTCTTGCCCACCGCTCGCATGGCGAGCGAACTGAAGAGGAACACGAGCATCACTGCCAGCAGACCACCAACAAAGACCTCGACCTTCGCGATATTCACCACCGCAAAGATCTCACCCGTGACCTCGGCGACCTTATCCATATATGCCTGAAAGAGCAGAAATGCTGCCAGGCCCGCGGAACCCATCGCATAACCCTTGGTCAGTGCTTTGGTTGTATTACCGACCGCGTCGAGCTTGTCCGTGACCACGCGCGCACCCTTCACATTCGCCATTTCAATAATCCCGTTCGCATTGTCTGTAATTGGGCCGAAGGTATCCATGGAGAGGATGTAAGCGCAGGTCATGAGCATCCCCATCGTGGCAACCGCAGTTCCGTAGACGCCGCCGTTGGGAAGATGGGTCTGGGAGCCCAGCCAGAATGAGAGTAAGAGGGCTAATCCGATCGCAATTGCGGTGAAAAGGGTGCATTCGTACCCGACCGCAGTTCCCGACACGATATTCGTCGCGGGACCGGTCCTGCTCGCATGTGCTATCGCCCGAACCGGTCTGAACCGCCCTTCAGTGTAATACTGGGTGATATAGACGAAGGCAATACTGGTCAAGATCCCGACCACGCCAGCCCAGAAATACCAGATATTCTGAAGCATTGAGGTTGTGGCAAGGTACATCCCAATGATACTGATGATAATCGCGAGATAGTACCCACGGTTTAATGCGTTCATCGGGTTCTCTTCTTCTTTACCTCGCACGACGAGTATGCCAAAGATCGTTGCAATCAGTCCAAAAGCGCGTACGACTAACGGAAAGAGTATCCAGGCAATGTTCTGGGTGACCGCGAAGATCGCCACTCCGAGTATCATCGCCCCTATATTCTCCGCAGCCGTGGACTCGAAGAGGTCCGCACCTCTGCCCGCACAGTCACCGACATTATCGCCGACCAGGTCCGCAATTACTGCCGCATTCCGGGGATCATCTTCGGGTATGCCCGCCTCAATCTTGCCGACCAGGTCAGCACCCATATCCGCGGCCTTGGTATAAATGCCGCCGCCCAGTTGTGCAAACAGAGCGACGAAACTTGCGCCAAATCCAAACCCCACAATGAGGAATGGAGTAAGGGCAGGGGTGGTCATACCACCATAGGCATAAAAGATCGCGGTTACACCGAGCAAACTCAAAGCAACGATTGTGAAACCGCTGACCGCGCCGCCACGCAAAGCGACGGTAATAGCATCCCGCAATCCTTTCCGCGCAGCTGCAGCGCACCGCGAATTTGATTTCACCGAGATATACATCCCGATGAACCCTGAAAGCGCTGAGCAGAACGCGCCTAAGAGGAACGCAAAACTCGTCTTCAAGCCTAGATCAAAATCCGATTCAAAATACCCAATCGCGAGACCGATAAGAACCGAGGTGATAACCGCGAGAATCGCAATGGTCTGGTACTGCCGTCTCATGAAGGCCACTGCTCCCTCGAGGATCAGTGCCCCTATCTCCTGCATCTTCTTGTCACCCGCATCCCTTCTCAACACATCCCACGCAAGTGCAATCGCAAAAGCCAGTGCCAGTATACCGGATAACGGAACAACCCAGAAGAGATTCATACTACTCACTCCTTCACTTTCGTGCCCTGACCCTTCTTCTCTCATACGTTCTATATAAATATTGCGCTTTTTGACGCACACCGAACCATGAAGAAGAAGGAACTGGAAATCATGCTCGAACGTGTGGAGGACGTAGAGGAGCCGGATGTGGATCGCGAGCAATATGCAACACCTGCGACCGTGGCGTCCGATTTACTCTACTTCGCGTTCATGAACGGGGACATCCGGGACTGCGTGGTCTACGATCTTGGATGCGGTACGGGCATACTCGGGATTGGCGCGAAGCTTTTGGGTGCGAAGGCAGTAATCGGGATAGATAGTGACGAGAAGATGATCGAGGTTGCGGAGGCGAATGCTAAGCGGTTGGGTCTGCAGGTGGAATTCAGGAGGTGTGATGTGCGGGAAGTCGAAGGCAAAGGTGATACCGTGGTGATGAACCCTCCATTCGGTGCACAGCGGAAGAATAGACATGCAGATCGGCTATTTTTGGGAAAAGCGCTTGAAATCGCTCCTGTTGGCTACGCAATCCTCAATAAGGGGAGTGAATTGTTTATCACACGGGTTATGCCAACCGCATCAGTTCGTCACTTTCCCGTTGCGTTTCCACTGCGGCGGCGGTTCTCGTTCCATAAACAGGATACAAAGCTCATACCGGTGGATATCTACCGGATCGAGCGCACGTAAGAAGATCCCGTTCGAGTCTGCGCCTCATCAATGTGAAGAAGCGTACTTTTTATCTCCTCTATCGTCTCCATCAGACCGGGGAGCAGAGCGATATCAGGTTTCCGGGTCGCGACGAATTCGACCGCATCATTCAACTGCTCACGAGCGACAGGCTGCATATCAATGAGGGGAACTTTATGATAGAGGCGTTCTGTCTCAACATCCCGTTCACTCGCGACATTCAGCAGTGCGGTGATCGGAACCGGAGGGCTTAAGGCATCTTTATCCGATCGCCAGGTTCTCTAACACGAATCTCATCTCATTCTAAAAACATACCAGGTGTTCTCTCAGTACTTCGATCTCCTCGGAGAGCTCTGCCTTGACCTGGGAGTCGGGTTCGCTCGCGAGTTTCCTTTCCACACGGTTTAACTCCTTCTTGAAGTGCTCGAGCTCTTCTTCCGTAAAGGGATGATCCAGGTATACGTTCTTTGCGACCTGTGCAGATAACATGCCAATCCGAGCTCTTATCCATTTAACGGCAGGTGATACCTCCGCTTCTGAGACCATCTGAGCGGGCGTCTCGGCGTGAACCGCTCGTTCTATCCGCTGAAACTCTTCCTTAACCGCTCGTTCTCCTTCTTCCTCTTCAGCCGGGGAGACCTCTATGAGGTCAAGGTAATGCGCGTACAGTGCATCCAGCACCGTGGATAAATCTTCTCGGTCATCTGCATCTTCGATGCTCGCGATACACGTAGCCACCCTGAGTTTATGCCGGTACAGGGCGCGAATTTTATCTTCTTTCTCCCATGAAGACCGAAAGATAGAGGGAAAAACTAATTCTTCCAGCATTTTGACGCGTATCTTCGGCTCAAAAAACACCGTTTTGGACTTATCCATACTTCATAAAAATCCTACGCTTATAAATAGGTGCAGCGTGTTGGTATACAAAGGGTGGAGTGCATGATGATAAGCGTGAATGAGTACGGATTGGACGTCTTCGAGGAGATGATAGACAATGCGGATGAGTTGAACGTGGGCATCGTGGAGCTGGATAACGAAACCACGATTATAGATGCGGGCGTGGAAGAAGAAGGCGGATTTGTAGCTGGCTTATACGTTGCAAGGATTTGTATGGCTGACCTCGCGGATCTCACCTTCGGCAGTTTTAGCCTGGGTAACCTGATTGTGCCGGCGATCGAGGTGACCACGGACCATCCGGTAATCGCCTGCATGGCATCGCAATTTGCGGGGTGGCGAATAAAGGTAAAGAAATTCTTCGGTATGGGCTCTGGACCCGCGCGGGCGCTTTCGCTCAATCCGCGTGAGCTCTATGAGAAGATACGGTATACGGATGATGTTGATGAGGCGGTACTGGTCTTGGAAACCAACAAGATACCAGATGAGGAGGTGGCCGCGGAGATCGCGAAGGCCTGCAGGGTGGAACCGGAAGACCTGTATATTGTGGTCGTGCCGACAGCCTCTGTCGCGGGCACGGTGCAGATAGCCGCGCGAGTCGTAGAGACGGGGATCCATAAGCTCGATACCTTAGGGTTTGACATAACCAGCATAAAGCACGCTCATGGAATCGCACCGATCTCACCGCTCGTTGGTGATGATGTGAAATGTATGGGCTCGACCAATGATTGTATCATCTACGGTGGTCGTGTGTATTATGCGGTTGATTCCGATGATGCGGAGGCATTGCAAGGATACGTGAAGAGGGTGCCTTCGAAGAACTCAAAGGATTATGGACAGCCGTTCTACATCACCTTCAAGAATGCGGGCTTCGACTTCTTCAAAATAGATGCTGCTATGTTCGCACCTGCGGAGATCACGGTGAACGAATTAAAGAGCGGGCGAACCTTTGCAAGCGGAGCGATCAATCCCGAGGTGTTACTCCAGTCCTTTGGGGTCGAGCGTGTATAAGGAGAACGGGGCTAGCAGAGTTGCCATAATATCCTGCGCCCCTCCTTTTTACTTCTTATTTTACCGTGGAATGCCATATTCTCCAATACCTGTTTTAACTGATGACATGGTACGTAGAAGTCAAATTGCTCCTTCATAGAACTCCGTATCTCGACCAAACTCATCGACTTCGCACCGTGAGCAAGGACCTTTCCTGTCAATTCCATCACGTCTTCATGAATACTCCAGGGATAGATCACCCACTTCCAATCCCTTATAAGCTCGCCATAAAAATCCGGGGTGAACGAGGAGGTGGTTTTATGATGCATGGTTGCGGTCTTTAGCTCGGTTACTCCGAGTGATTGAACATACTCGGCCACGAGATTGATGCTGTCACCAGTATCAGTCACATCATCAGCTATCAGTACTTTCTTTCCTTTCAGTCTCCGCTTCGCCGCTTCGTCAAGCCCGTATTTCATCTCCGCATCACCGGTAATCGTCGCCGTGAGCCCCCAGTGTTCCATCTTCAAGCTGAAGAGGTCTTTAAGCAGAAAGAAATCACAGAGCACACGAGCTAAGAACCAGCCGCCTCGTGCCACTCCTATGATAACCTCGGGCTGAAATCCCGCAGCCTTTATCACCTCACCTACATCTTTGCACAGGTCGTAGGCATAGGTCCAATCAACCAGGATGCAGTTCAATTTCTCGTGCATGAATCGCCCTTCCTTCTCCCTATTTCACCCGGTGCATTCCTCCTCGCCCTTACTATTTTTCTCTCCGTATTTAAGATTTGTGTTAAGAGTATGAAGGGCGAAAGGCGCACGGTGGAAGAAAGAATGAAAGCGGCGCTCGAAGAAACGGTGGAGCGACCGGAGACCCAGAAGTATCTCATCACTTGCCTCAAGGACCTGGTGAGCATACCCACGGTTGTCCCACCGGGTGAGCATTATAGGAAGATCGTTGAGTGGCTTATCCCGGCATTCGAGGATTATGGGTTTGGATGCGAACGGATCGTGATGCCCGAAGAGGTCTATGAAGCGCGGCAAAAGAGCGAGGGGTTGAGCGGTGAACGAGTGAACCTCCTCGCGACCAGGGATTTCGGCGCACCGGAGAGTATCGTGGTGTACACGCATTTAGATGTCGTTCCGGCTGGAGAAGGGTGGAGCACCTCGCCCTTTGAGCCATTACTGAGGGATGACCGGTTGTATGGTCGTGGTGTGGCGGATTCAAAGGGGAGCGTTGCATCATTCTTGACCGCATTGCGCATCATGGCTGAGCGGGGATTGGAGAGCCGTTATAATATTCGGGTTGCCTTGACCACGGATGAAGAGATCGGACTTTATTCTGGCTTGTGCTTCTTTGCCGATGAGGGGCTCTTACAGGGCGATTATTTGCTGTGTATGGATGGTGATAATGAAGGGATATGTGTCGCAACGAATGGGGTAATGAATTGGGAGCTCATGGTATCTGGCAAGTCATGCCATAGCTCGCTGCCCTTCCTGGGTGTGAATGCGATCGAAAAGGCGATGCTCGTGATTCAGGAGTTAGGCGCGCTGAAGAAGAAGATTGAGCTGAGAGAATCGAACGTGCCCTGCAGTTCTGATATTACGAAGCTGACGGGGCAGAGGCAGATCAAGCCGGTCTTTAACGTAACGATGATCAACGGTGGTGTGAAGGAGAACCTTATCCCACCTCGGTGCACCCTGCGCGGTGATCGGCGGTATATACCCGAGGAAGCGATTGAAGACGTGGTCAAGGAGTTCGAGGATGCGGTCGAAACCATCAAGGCAAAGCAGGGGATAGAATTGGAACTGCACTGTAAACCTGGCTTCCCGCCCATGTTCACCGATCCGGATAACGAATGGGTGAGCCGGGTAAAGGATGCGGCATCTGCTGCGTATGGCGTTTCTAAAGGGGTAATTGGTGTGCAGGGTGGCTTGGATGTTGCGTATGTAGTTCAGAGGACAAAACAGCCAGCTTGTGCATTCGGGGTTGGTAGATCAATCGAGAGCAATGCGCACGGGTCTGATGAAAACGTGCGGATAAGTGATTTGAACGCGTACGTGAAGTTTCTGGTGACGTTATTAACGGGCATGCATCCTGATTAATACGACCTGCGGTTTTAATCTTCAATAACCTGAAGGTATATGTTAGACAGAGAGGTGTAGGAGCGATGAGCAAAGCGACAAAGAAGCATCAATACACTCTGGTGATTCTGAAGCCAGACGCGCTGGTGAAATCCCTGACCGGGAACATCCTCACCCGACTTTCAGAAGCACGTCTGAGGATCATCGGTGCAAAGGTTGTCAGAGTATCCCGGGAACTTGCGGAGAAGCATTACGCGCATTTAAAAGACGAACCGTTTTTTGACGACCTGTATAACTACTTTTCCGGTAAAGCATATGGCCGGAAGTATGAACGGGTACTTGCGTTTGTGTACGAAGGGGAGGACGCGATCTCAAAGGTGCGAAAGATCGCGGGTGCAACGAATCCACTCGAAGCTGACCCGATTACCATCCGCGGGGCATACGGTAGGATTAACAAAAAAGGCATTATGGAGAATGTCATTCATTGCTCGGACTCCGAAGAATCCGCAAAAGACGAAATCCATTTGTGGTTCGATCCGGACGAGATTATTGAAGCCATCTACCCCACCAAGAAGGTCATTAGGAACAAGTGCGAAGTGCTTGAATGGGCATAAGCTCTTAATCTCCTTCTATGTATTAATAGAAACTGCATATATATAACGGAACGAGTGTATCTGAAGTCCGAGCTTAACGAGGATTTTGGTAGAGTGCTGAAGGCACATAGCCAGATACGCTCTGTTATACGCTGTTGTCAACATTTTCAGAAGCCTTGCAGTTATACTTCTCAATACAGTACCTAAATGACCTATTCTTCTGCTTTGGTATTTCAATAGAATTTTTTTTTTCAGAATCTCTAACAGGAAATCTATTCTGGAATCAAACGTCTTGGGAATTAAACTATTAAATTGCTCTTTTGTAACAGTATCTGTAACACTAAAAGTGTCAATTTTAAATTTCTCAGACTCTGTATTGCCTAATCCAGCAAGATACCATCCCTCTATTTCCTTTATCACCACAATTATTCTGTCCTCATCAATATTTCTTAATTTATTTTGTGTTTCCTGTTTTTTGGCACTCACACATGGTGAATTGTTGATATCTGTCACATAAATATAGTCCGCACCCATTGCTTTAATACTTTTAAGGAAATTATTAATCTTCTCTTTCTTCAGATCTGCATAGCGTCTCGTTTCTACAAAATTATACTTCTTCTGTAGTTTCGGTTCCATTATTTTCTCGAAGAACCGCTGGTCATCCTCGCCTTCGACCCATATAAACAATCTTCTATAACCCATAACTATATCCCAAGTAAATTTTGTACATAAAGCTCTTCTATTCCTATTTCATTTTGTAAAAATGTTTTTACTTCCTCTTTATTAACTGGTCTGGAGGCTATGGAAAAACCCTTTTCGTCACGAGAAAGAAGTAAAATATTATCCAAACCTGCATATTTAACTATTTCAGGATTATGAGTGGTAACGATAATCTGCTTCTCTTGTGAGGCATCCTTCATCATATCCACTACCTTGGCGATAAGGTAAGGATGTATATTGCGCTCAGGTTCCTCGATTATAGTTAATGGCTTTTCTTCAAAATATAAGGCAAGAATTAGAGCTGTTATGTTTATTGTCCCATCAGAAATCAAGGATGCAGGTAAGTACTGGTTCTCAAAATATATTTCTTGTAACTTAAAAAGCAAGGATTTGTCCGCAAATTTCTCTACATCAAGATTGCTTATGAATGGTAAAAGGTCTTTCACTAAATTAAAAAGCTTTCTTCTTCTCTCTTTGTTCTCCGTAATAATTTTTAAGAATGATAGATAAATTACTCCCATCTTCTTCTAATTCAGCTTTTCCAGTAATCGGGGTGGCTTTTTTAGGCAACTTTGGGTCAAAACCGTATACTGAAATGTTACTGAAAAGTTCCTCTAACGGAGGCAAAAAGAATGGCGTTTCAAGAAGAAGGGTATTAGGTGGTAATTTTTCTTCTCTCATGAAGGGGGATAAATATCATCTATCCTTATCGGTACTTCTTCTGGTTTATGTAAATCGATCTGTACTTTTCCATTAGTACAAAAAATATTGATTTCTCCTAGTCCAAGCATTTCTTTTTCTTCTATTTTCTTCTTTTGTTCTTCTATTCGGACAAAGTTACATTTCTGGATTAAGTTATCGCGGGCAATCTCAAATCCCAATCCTCCCTTTTGCTTGCCTTTAAACCTCAATGCAAACTCGTAAGTTGTCTCATATGTTTTTATTGCTATTAAACCTTCATTCGTCCGTCTTCCAGGCCATCTAAATTCCTGATCAGTAACAATTTTTAAGGATAAATTCTCAGAAGCACCAACGTTTATGTTCCTAAGATACCCAACACCTCCTTGCATGGATATTGCATTATTTAATCCAGAATTTGCTATATCCCTCAGAAATTCAAAAATCTGAACAAAATTGGATTTTCCTGAAGCATTGGCACCAATTAGTAGATTAAACCTGCCAAGCTCTACTTCTAACTCTTTAAAGCTTTTAAAGTTTGTTACTCTTATTCTCTTTATACTCATGATTTACCCTCCTTTATTGATAATCGTATAACTTCGGTATATCTGACAGCAGCATCGTATATCATTTCAATTTAGAATGATACGGAAATTTACTTCGTATATACCTCCCTTTAGCAGACTGCTAACCTTCATCTCCTTCAACCTGATTTTCAATATAGATTTCTTTATTTATAATCATAGCTTTTCTGCACTCGCACCCACCGGCATCACATAGAGTGGCCGGTGCTGCCGTGGGAGATCCAGGACCCGTGAAACGGCCTCATCATAAAACGCACCGATAGCGACGGTCGCCAGACCCAATCCTTCGCACTCCAAATAGACGTTTTGCGATGCATGCCCCACTTCGATAAGCACGTAGCGGACGCCTCGATCGCCATATCTTCGTGTGGTTCGTTCATACTCAGCAGCGATCACCAGTGATACCGGGGCATGGGCAATGAACCTCTGGCCTAAACAGGCATCTGCTAACGCAGCCCTTAAGTCGCCCTCCTTATGCCGCTCTAACTCCGAATGGCCTCGTTCGGCATGGTACACGCCCGCCTCTATCTGCTCTACACAGTCCGCGCCAATCACGACATACAGCGCCAGTGGATAGGTAGCGCCCGCAGAAGGTGCCTTCAACGCAGCCCATAGGACTTGTGAGAGTTGCTTTCCGGTGAGCTTGATGCTTTTGAACGCTCGCCTCGATTTCCGCCTCGCGATCGCCTCTTCCACCGAAACCGTTCCCTTTTTATCCGCCTCTTCTAATTTGATCTTCATTTTCCGCTTCTGTAACAATACCTACATCATGCTGTTCAACTCTATATGGTACTCTCGTTTTCCTATCTCTTACCTTCTTGGTATTTTACTAACAGTTCTCTTTCAGAGTACGATCTATTTATAGATAACTTCGACACACCTCGACATTGCTCCTCATTGCGTCATAATCCATTCGTATCTTCTCTTTATTCTTCCAGAAGGTCTCTACCACCAGATATTTACAACTGGTTGATTTCACCAGGTCGAATACCATCTCGAAATCCAGCTCACCGCTACCCAGGGATAAATGGTCCTGCATCCCATCTCCAGTACAGGCGCAATCGTGCACATGCACCACGAGTATCTTCTCACCGTACCGCGTGATCCACCGTTGAAGATAATCCTGATAACTACCCGAATGCATCTTTCTTCCCGAATGGATCAGTTCGGCCATTATTGCATGCCCCACATCAAAGGTGAGCTGGATTTCCGGAGTGAAGCGAGCAAGCGCTTCGAGTATCAGATCAGACCATTCAAAAGGAACAAGATCATTCTCCACACTCATCACGACGCCGAGCTCCGACGCGATGTGCATTAACTCACGGCACCGTTCGAGACCTTTGATCTTTATCCCCTCTCGCACGTCCTTGAGCTTAAAGGTGGGAACCCGGGGATTCAAATGGAAATTGTAGTAGTGCAAGCGGGGTATGAAATCCGCGGAAAATGCCAGGCACGCTCTCAAAACCGTGCTGCAGGCGTCCGCTACCTCATCCCGCGGATGCGCGATGGCTGTATCAAGTGGAGAATGGAACCCGATCTTTAAATCGAGCTCTTCCAGCACTCTTTTAAAACCGCGCTTCTCCGCCGCGTCCATGCAATCGGGCAAGGGATAATCCAGTGAGAACTCGATGAAGTCCAGCCCGAGTTTCTCGAGCTCTTCTAACGTCTTCCTGAACGGTCTGTTTCCATACCATACCGGCGCACCTAAGAGCATACCCATTTCTTATCTCCGCTCGATCTTCCATTCAGTGTTAAACAAGGGGAGAGCATGAGCACGCACCTGCGAACTCACTCGTTACCTTGAGCTCATTGCGTATCTCCTCGTTCTACTTTTTTAACGATGAGGGTTAATCCCTCCCTAGCTATGATCTCCACTTTCTCGCCTTCATTAATCCTTTCCCCGGCCAGGGTTCGAGCATTCCAGATTTCACCACGTATTTTAATCGTTCCCGTATCTTCGGTAATCTCAGTCTCAGCCTTCGTTACTTTCCCGATGAGCTCTTCAGCACCTATTTGCGCTTTCCTCTTCCTCACTTTCAAAACAGCACCAATGGCAAGGAGGAAAAAAGCAATGGATGCAGCGGCAATGCCGATGATGGTTAGTAAGAACCCTCTAAACCAGCCTGAGCCGGGGTTGACGAGGAAGGGCTCTTTCGGTAGTATCAATGCGCCTATGATCAAGCATACCGCACCGCCGGTCGTGAGTATCCCGAAGGTGGGCGTGAGCGCTTCGGCAATGAACAAAATAATCGCAAGAATGATCAACAGCACGCCAAACATATTCACCTCGAAGAGACCGAGTCCATACAGTGCTAAAACCAAGCAGATCGCACCGATCATCTCGGGCACGTAGGTACCCGGTGAGAGGAACCCAAAAATAAGGCCGTAGATACCGACCATGAGCAGAATAACAGCAATTTGAGGATTGCTCAAAGTTTCTAAGACCGATGACCGCACCGTTTTTTCCTTGAAATGGAGTGAAGCGTTTTTTGTCGCTAATGTCCGGTTCTCAGTACCTACTTTAACGGGCATTCCATCAACGTTCCTCAAGAGCTCGGCTCGATCCTCAGCGATGAGGTCAATGATTCCCCGGTCGAGTGCGAGGGTTTCACTGAGCGCATCGTTATCCGTGACAAAACGTTTGGCCTGCGTTGCATTTCGCCCTCTCGCGGCCGCGATGCTCTCGATATGTCCGGCGAAGAAGTTTATAGTCTTCTCATCCGCCGGTTTCCTCCCCTCTACACCGATCTCAACGGGCATTGCAGCACCGGTTGTCGTTCCGGGTGCCATTGCGGCTATGGTTCCGGACACAAGGATAAACGAGCCTGCAGATGCCGCTATGGCGCCCTTTGGTGTTACATAGGTAATAACCGGGACGTCTAAATTCAGGATCGCTTCGGTTATTTTGAGCGTGGAGCCCACGAGCCCACCGGGTGTATCGAGCTCTACTAATACCGCCTCAGCACCCAGTTCCTCAGCTTCTCCTAAGCCTTCGATCACATCTAACGCCGTGCCTTCGGTAATCGTGCCCTCGATTCGCAGCACATAAATCACCGTGTTATCCTCGCGCGCTCCGCCGCTCTGTGTATCAAGAGCAAATAAGAGGGCGAGGAGGAGCACAACAAGAATTCCCCCTACACGTTTGTTCATCATCATAAAAATTCTTCCGGTCATTTGTATATAGCACCGGCATCTTATTAGCTTTTAGAATAAGGGAAATCGATTTTATTTACAGGCCCTCCGTGGTGCTATGACCCGAGATTGATTCAGGGTGTTTGGAGAATCAATAACGTAATCTTGGTATCCTCCATGTTACCGGGTATAATCGCGATATTCTTGTATTGAAAAGCCACGCCGCCTCGCAAGCTTAAGGGTGCAGTTAGTTCTTCTCCGGTCGTTTCGTTGTGGATTTCGATTTTTACTATCCCTTTCTCTTCTTCTATCGATATAAGTTTAATTACATTTCCATCCACCAAAGCACTCTCGCCAAGGTTTAACTCAATATATTCGAATTCTGGGGGTGGTGTTATTGGCGGTGGTTTTGAGGATTTGATTATTATACCTGCTATAATACCTATGAGTACCACGGTGATCGTCACTGCACTTAAGACTGAAACTTTGACTTTCTGTTTCATATTTTTTCCCGCATTTACTTAATTTAATTAAATAAAAACTAAAAAATTGACTTGTATAAAAAGAAGAAGCCGAAAAAAACCTGCTGTTGTTTTTCTCTGATTTAGATTTCCGTATATCATGTTTCTGCCGTAATAGCTCTCGGTATGTTCGTTGTTCATAGTTGAACATGGCCACTCTTTCCACGCGAAATTGGCTTTTAAGTTTACTTTTTTTGTTCTGGTCTAAGGCGCGAAATTCAACGAAATTCTTCCACAATTCGTTCGGTATTGCTTCACAATCATGCTCCAACGCTGCGTCAACGGATTTTATAGATTGCTTCGCAGGCAATATGTATGTTTTACTCCAATAGACGCCATCCGTCGTGTCATGTACCCAAAAGGATATCTTACTATACTCTTTTTTTCCAGTTTGATGCTCTGGTCGTATTCCTATGTTAAACGAATTGCTTGCAGGGCGATACACATACTCTACATAACCCCCAAGTGCGCCGATATATATGCCAAAGAGACCCGAATTTGACCCCGCCTCAGGGTAATATGTAATGACGATAGCATTTTCTCCCTGTGTGGGCCATTGGTGAAGAACCTGCCACTCTTTCGCTTCTGGCTCTAAATTGGTAATGGTACTCGTCGTAGTGGCCACTCGTCCACAAGCTGGCTTGAACCATCTACCACCAAAGCATTGGTAACCGGCACATATACTTGGACTCATTGGCAAAATGAAGCCTTCATCTTGATCTATAACTAATCGATCCTGCTCAATGGGCGGAACAGGTCTTGGCAGGAGTTCAAGATTTTTTGGTGGCGCATAGTCTGTTGCTCCAAGAGGTCTATCAATATCTCCCGTCAATAAATCGTGTACTGTCCTGTGATATTCTTCATGGTTGGGCAAACCATTATTCGCTAAATCTTCGCTCTGATCTTGGGCTATAGTCAGCCCGACACTCCACAGCAGTATTACCAGTATGCCTGTTGACACTATTCTAATCGCTGTCATCTTTATCTCCTTAGCTCCTATCCCTCTCTATATAATTAATGGTAATGGTTCTTATCGGCACTTTCAGCCCGCCGGAATGGAACATGAAACCAGTGCTACATGAAATCGCTGAGTGATTTCTGCTTCTCTTCCACTGGGAAGAGCGTATCGATATCACACTGCAGCAGTCCCAGCCGTTGCTTGGTGTAATCTGAGATGTGGTACTCGTCTGCTATGCGTACCGAGACCTCAAGGTACTTTTTGATACTCGCGGCATGGATCGTCGGCACGATCTTACTGCCACATTTCTGGCACCTGCCACTCAGTGGTATTCTTCGGTACTTCGCATTACACGTGCTGCAGCGCATTTGCTGCGACCCGAACGACCGGAGATTCCCCTTTATGTCACGAAGGAAATGGTTTTTAATGACTGTTTCTGCCACTTCACGCTCATCGACTGCGCGTATCATTCGTGCTAATCGCAGTTGCGCCTCCATCTTCTCGATCATGGTAGCCAGCTTCTTGTACAGCGAATTTACCGGACCTGCGGCGATATCCGTGGTCTCATGCGTGTAACCAAATCCATAGCAATCCTTCCTGGAACTTATGGTATTCGCCGCGGTCTCGATTACCACCTCTTTGGGATACTTCTCCGAACATGTTGCCTCGTAGAACTCCAGCGGGTATTCGGTTGCTATCGAGATATTATGCGCCTCCTTGTCCACCTCCTTTGGATTGATGAACGGGATGAGAACCAGAGGTGCGTCCATTTTCCCGCCCCTCTTATCCGGTAAGAAGGAGACCGAGAAATTGAGCAGTGCATCCAGGAGCAGGATGATTGAGTCCTCGTCGCCATCGCAGTTCCTCCGCTTCGCGGCATGGAAAAAGGGATGCGCATAACAGGCCGAAGCCCTCGTGAACCCGATTATCCTGCCCAATATTCCGGCCGAGGTATGG
>RXIE01000180.1 GCA_004212135.1 Candidatus Methanophagales archaeon ANME-1-THS
CGTGAGAGTGAGAGGAAATGTAATGAGCTCCGAAACGGGGTATGTCCTGAGGGCAGACGAAGTCGAGCTCCGAGAGGAAAAGTTTATACTGACTGAGATGAAGAACTTTTTGTGTAAGTATACCTGAGTTCAAAGTTCTTTAGTGATAAAAAGAAGGGTAAAGTGAGAGCGGAGGAGATACAAATGAGAGAGGTGGCGATAATCGGGATTGGGCATACGAAGTTTGGCATTGCTTCGAAGACACTCATCGAGTTATTCTCAGAAGCGGCACTGCAAGCGACAGACGATGCGAATATCGACCCGAAGCAGATCGAGGCGTTATTTCAGGGTGCCGCGCTACCCGGTTTTGAGGAAGGGCAGGTAATGCCCGCGGCATTCTCTGCGGCTGACCTTAACCTCGGCCCGATACCAGCGACGCGATGTGAAGGCGCATGTGCCTCGGCATCGGTGGCGATACGGGATGCTGCAATGTGGGTCGGTGCGGGTGCGTACGATCTGGTGCTGGCGGGCGGCGTGGAAAAAGCATCGACAATGGGTGTCTCTTTTGCCACACGAACCTTCGCGATGGCCTGCCATGCATCAACCGAAGGCCCGGCGGGACTCACGTTTCCGGGTGTATTCGCAATGGCAGCGCGCGTGTATGCACGAAAGTACGGTATACCCCTCGAGAAGCTGAGGGAACAAATGGCGTATGTCTCGGTAAAGAACCATCGGCATGGCGCTTTGAATCCCTTAGCGCATTTTTATAAGAAGTATGGCGCGTTAAAGATCGAAGAGGTCCTCAATTCGCGGTTGGTCGCAGACCCCTTAACGCTTATGGACTGCTGCCCGTTTTCAGATGGCGCGTCGGCACTGGTACTCTGCGCCGCAGAGGTGGCGAGGAAGTATACTGACGACCCCGTTTACATACTGGGAACGGGACAGGGTTCAGGCACCCCGTTATCAAAGATGGAAGACTTAACAAAGCCCGTTTCGAGGATACGCTCTGCACGAGCCGCATTCAAGCAGGCGGACCTCAGCCCTGAGGATATCGATATGGTGGAAATACATGATTGCTTTACCATTGCGGAATTGATCGCACTCGAGTCTATAGGGTTCTTCACGTGGGGAGAAGCGGCAGAAGCAACCGCGACGGGACAGACAGACTTGGGTGGCAAGATTCCCGTGAATATGTCCGGGGGATTGATCGGCAAGGGTCACCCAATAGGTGCAACAGGGGCATCACAGATTTATTGGCTCGTTAAACAAATGCGAGGCGAAGCACCGAACGGAAATCAAATTAATCCCGTTCCGGAGTACGGGATGACCGATACACTCGGCGGTGACTTCGGAACGCTATGCCATATTATACTTGGTAGGTCGAAGCGGTAAGGGATAGGAAATAGGGAATAGCCAATGGGAAAAGGGATAGAAGTGGAGAAAGTAATGATAAATGCGTTAATAAAGAGCTTAAGGCATAAATAATCCCTAATACCTAATGGCACTTCGCTATTGGCTAATAAATGGTGTGATGAAAATATGGTGGGAAAAGAGCGTGGAGAGATGTATAAGGAATATACGATTTTGACCCATGCGGACTACGAGAATGGCATAAAGGAACGGAAATTGTTGGGATTGAAGTGTCGCGCGTGCACCCGAATAACCTGCCCTCCGATGCCGGTATGCCAGTGGTGCGGGAGCAGGGACCTTGAAAGAACAGAATTGAGTGGCGAAGGCGAGTTGATCACCTTTACCGTGATCCGTGTCCCTCCCGAGGGGTTTGAAGCTGAAGTCCCATACATCCCGTGCCTGGTGAGGACAAAAGAAGGGCCTTCTGTTGTCGGTCGGCTCGATCATGATGCGGAGCGTGCCACGCAGGATCTGCTTGGTAAGCCGGTGAAATTGAATGGCTCGTTTACCAAAGGTGATAAGTTCTCGGGCGGTCCTCACACCTGCCCGGTCTTTGGCGTTAGAGAATGAAAGAAAAGGAGAAAATTTCAGACGATACAAAGATAACGGAGAGCTTAGAAGAGTTAGGGAGATTTGTCGACTGTCTGAGCCCCGGTTAATACTGCCGTCTTTCATATATCGCCACTTTTCGTGTGTGAATCGGAACTATAACTCTTCTCCTGCTCGTCAACAGTTCCACCTATCCTATCCTGCCTCACACCGTCGATAGAGAACGCCAGAAAGTCCCAGCCTGCCTCTGATGAGACCTTCTAATAGGTATCACCGGTTTTATAGGGATTTAATTAGTTAGTTTGTATATGGGGGGAATGATATTATGAAGCGTGGATACCATGATAGAGGAGATACGATGATTTGGTGCTATGAAAAGATGGAAATTCCTATATTGCATAACCGCGGATAGTTATATTCCATTTGGTATAAAGGGCGAAGTCGCTTCGGTGGTCCTGAGTTGAATGCATATTTATCAACCCGCTATTTCCCCTATTCTTCACTACTGGTAGACACCATAATGTTGTGGATCAGTTCTAACGTTCCGTTGGAATCTATCGTGTAGACTCCCTTTTTAATTAACCCTTCCACTCCGCTTAAATTGATGTACCCTTCTCCCATCAACCCTCTTCTCATCAAGGACTCCTTTACCGTCTCATCTTCTATTCTGAATACCGGTCTTTTTTCTGGTATGTTTGAGAGGTGCATATAATTTAAAATAACAATCGAAACTAAAAAGGCAGCAAGTAATGCTGATATCACTGCGATTGCTACTAATATAATATATCCATCACATTGAGTGATAAAATAAATAGCGTAGCAAATAATACCGCTATTAGTGCAATTGCTAGTAAAAGTGTCTTAATGCTTCTCATCTCATCACCTCTGCCGTCGGATACCAAGTTGTTATGTAATACATATTGTTCCCTGTTCTATGTGTTTCTTTCATTGGATAGTCTGCCCAAAATACGGTAGATATTGCATTATTCCAATTTACCCATTGGTTGTTCTGTTTTTTATTGTATTATCATGATGCTTGGCTTGTGGTGTGCTTGTCCATACTTGCGAGGAACTATGTTGTTCCTGTGTTTCATCTATCTTGTGGTCCAGACCATCTATGTTCCGCTGCCAATTTTATGCATGACCTGATAGTGATCACGAACGTACATACGTCCTATGTATATACTAACCGCAGTTAGCTCCAAGTAGATGTCCCTCGACGTTCCGCTTGGTATTGGTTCAGAATGTAGCTCACCGGTATAGCTATCATAGACGTAGATGTGTAAACCGCTTAATCCCCACGAATTAAACCATCCTACCCGACTTTCGATAAACTCCCCGCTCGGCAGAACCATATGGGTATTGTATAAATTGAAGGATGTCTGTGGATCGAGATTCACGTTTGCTGGTATTTATTCTTACATATACCCTATGCCCTCTATACTTATATTGGTCGATCCCTAACCAGCAAGTTTTCATGAGAGCATGTCTATAATCTCCCGATTTTATTCCCGCTTTTATATCATCTTTGGTTAGAGATTGATCCCCTTTGATTTCTTTTAATGCCTCGTAGAGATTTAAAA
>RXIE01000181.1 GCA_004212135.1 Candidatus Methanophagales archaeon ANME-1-THS
CCACAATCCTTCAATTGTTCCACACTCTCTTCTAAATGCCTCAGTCGCTCGTCTGTCTGCCCTAGTTGTCCCATACTCTCCTCTAAATGCCTCAGTCGCTCGTCTGTCTGCCCTAGTTGTTCCACACTCTCTTCTAAATGCCTCAGCCGCTCGTCTGTCTGCCCTAACTGCCCCATACTCTCCTCTAAATGCCTCAGCCGCTCGTCTGTCTGCCCTAACTGTCCTACGCTCTCCTCTAAATGCTTTATTCGCTCCTCGTCGACGATACTACCGCCGGTTTGTTGGAATTGTTCTAAATACGCAAACGGGTTTTCAGCAGTGTTCATCGCCTCGCGTAAGTCCACGAGAACCTTCTTTATTTCACCCTTTACCAGTTTTATTTCGTCTTCCAGTGCGTGAATCTGATCTATGAGCTCCATAATTTTTTTCTCAGCGCCCGGTTTTTTACTAGCTCATTGCACCGCTCTTCTCATCATGCACGAATAGAACAGCGAAGCCGTTCACAAAAGGTTTCTCAACCTTCCTTATCGTTTAAACGATAAAAGGGGGAAGAGGAAAGAAAAAAAAAATTCCTCTCATCGTTCAACTTGGTCTCAGTGCAGGTTCATCACGGTATCGATCGCCGGCGGTGTGGTCCTCTCTATCGTCAGTACCGCGCCTTCTGGTGGCTTTACCTCGATGGTGAATCTCGTATTCTTGGTTAGCTGTGTGGTTAGACCTGATAGGTCAACGACGATCTGTGCCTTCTCTCCCGACTCCAGCACGGTATCCTGAGTTACCTCTTCGCCGACCCAGGAAAGGTCGCGAGTCGTATTCGCTACGTACTGGTTTTTATCCGTGTACGAGATAACCGTTCTCCCTACCTTCAGGTCAATCGGACTTTTGCCTGCCGTGAGCCCTAAGGTTAAGGTTACATTGGTTACGTTGGTTCCGTCTCCATGTGCGATAACGTCGCCCACCAGCTCTACAGAGGACGTCGCCTGCTCCACACCCGTGTGAATGACTTCTTCGCTCTTCTGTGCGGTAAAAAATCCCGCGTTCAAAACGACGTAGGAGAATACCGCGGCGACCACGACGAACGCAGTCAGCACGATTGCGGCCTCCAGACCGGTGAACCCTTTTTGGTCACCCCAGAATGCTCTTCTTTCTGCTCTCATCTTGCTCTTCTCCTAATGTACGATATCCGTTTTGTGAATGGATGCAGGTGCAGCTCTGGTGATGCCCAGTGTAGCGCCGATTGCTGGTTTGAACTCAATGGTAAAGGACTTGGTTGCGGTAACCCCATAATCAGGCAGAGTGACCATTATCTTTGCCTGCTCATTGACTTCGAGCAGCACATCACCATCACCCCTCACCCACGAGTAGTTCCAGCAGCCCATGCTCATGTTCCCGGATGATGCGTTCGCGTTGTCGGCATACGTCAGACTCCCCACGTGGGTATCGACATCACTATATCCGATGGTCAATTGGTTTGAGGCCAGCGATAAGGGCTGCTCTCCGGCTGAGAGCTGGACGTAGAACTCCACAACGGTCAAATTCGTGGTATCTGCTTGATACTTGTCCGAATCGTCCGAATAGCCCCAAGCGTAATACGTGCGATACCCTGTTGTATTCCACAGACCACTGCCATTCACATAGCCATACTGCCATCCGTGCCCGATGACGTTCCCGGTGAGTTGTGCGGAAGAAGTTGCCTGCTCAACGCCGGTATGAATAACCTCTTTGCTCTTCTGTGTCGTGAAGAACCCTGCGTTCAGCATCACGTACGAGAAGACCGCTGCGACGACCACGAACGCGGTCAGCACGATTGCAGCTTCCAGACCGGTGAATGCTCGCGTATCTTTCCGTATCGATCTTTTTGGTGTGTTCATTTTATCCTCTTATAAGAGATCCATCACTGCATCGATTGCTGAGGGAGCGGTCCGCTCTATAACGACATTCGCTCCTCGTGCTGGCTTCACTTCTATGCTGAATTTCTCGTCCGACCCGACGCCACCCTCAGGAAGAGCCACGGTTATTTGCGCCTTCTCGCCGAATTCTAACAGGGTATCCGTGTCACCATAAGTTGTTGATGGCGTGAGTATCGTGTAATTCCATTCACCCGGCTTCAACCCCAAGCTCGAGCTGCTGCTGATCTGCGCCCCGCCTGCACTCGCATTGTAGTCTAGGCTCCCCACATGGGTATCCACATCGAGGTATGAAATGGTCAACCCCTCCATATCGATGGGGTTCTCACCAGCAGTCAGTTGCAGATAGAACCTTGTGGCATTGAGTCGCGTGCCACCGCTTGCGACTGTTAGTATATCCCCACTCTGAGTCAGTGAATAGCCAATCACGCTGCCGGTCAATTCTGCGGACGTCGTATACAGCATAGAGCCGGTATGGACGACCTCTTTGCTCTTCTGTGTCGTGAAGAACCCTGCATTGAGCACGACGTAACTGAAGACGGCCGCTACTACAACGAATGCGGTCAGGACGATTGCGGCCTCCAGACCCGTGAACCCCCTTTTATCTCTCTGAATCGATTCTCGTCGTCTTTCTCGTCTCACTTTTTACTTCATTCACCTCCTGAATAGAAAGTTTTAAGGCGTTAATATATAAAGGCACCGATGTTTGAAATTAATATTCAAGTATTATGAATAATTTTTTAAAACAAATGAAAATAATTTCTAAATATTGCGGCGTCACGAACGTATTTCTCGTATCAGACAAGAGTACTGCATGTTTCACAGTTTTTGCTCTTCATTTGAAATACTTTTTAAAAACGGTTACAATTTTTTTTCAGTAAGTCGAAAGATATATATGGTATATGTTAATAATATGTGAGCAACAATGGAAACCTTGGAGAAGATATTCGGAAATAACACTCATATCAAGGTTATACTCCTCTTCTACAACAACGGTGGCTACTTTAACAATATCACCGGGCTTGCTAAGAACCTGGATAAGAGCCATGTCACCGTTCGAAAGGTCGTTTCAGACCTCATCGAGGCGGGGATACTCAGCGAACTGGACATCGGAAAGTCACGGGTCATCAAGATCAATGAGAACTGCCCCTATACCGAGGCGCTCTTCACGTTCATCAATTCCATGCGCAGTTTGAAGGAGAAGAAGAGCATAGGCGAGATCATCGAGCGGAGAACGGATAAGAGACCCGATCATGCGTGGTGATCCGCGACCTGACGATCATCGAAATTAGATACGCTTAATATTAGATACACTTTATTTATATATTAGTTATATATACTGAGAAGTAAAGTGGTTAATATGGGTATATTAGAGAAGGTATTTGGAGATAGCACACACCTCGAGATCATTCTCCTGTTCTACAACAACCCCGGGTACTTCACGAACATTACAAAACTGGCAAACACGCTGGATAAGAGCCACGTAACCGTCAGAAAAGCTATCTCTGACCTCGTCGAGGCAGGGATCATTACAGAGCTGGACATCGGGAAGTCACGGGTGATACGAATTAATGAGAAGAGCCCGTATACCT
>RXIE01000151.1 GCA_004212135.1 Candidatus Methanophagales archaeon ANME-1-THS
TCACAGGTGGTGTGGTCGGCGGCGTGGTGGGTGTCGCCGGCGGCACTTCGCTGACGGTGAACGTCGTGGTCGCTGTGGTGCCGGTCTCGACACACTCGACGGTCACGATGTACTGGTCGGGCTTGAATCCTGTGGTGTCGACATCGAAGGACCAGGCGTTCTCCACACTGGTGCCCTTCACGACCTTCACTGTTCCGGAGGCGCCGCTGAATTCGCTCGCCTGGGTCTTCTCCGTGGGCCTGAACGAGGCAGAGGTGACCGTGATGATCAGCGTGTCATCCACCGCGAGGTTCGTGGTGCCCTTCATCGTGAACTTGTCACCGATATACTGGTCACCGATCGCATCGATGTTGATGTAGCCCTCCTCGAGCATGAAGTAGAGCTTCACGTAGGTGTCATCGATGTTCGGCTGGTTGAGGACCTGCACGAGTGCCTCGGCAGCATCGGAGCCCATCAGGCGGGTTCTGTCTCCACCAACGTAGAACTCAGTTCTGTTGAAGACTTTATTGAATACCTCGTTACCTCTTCTCTCTACATCCTGTTCGCCATTGTACATCGGGTGCTGCACGACAACGAAGTACTGCCCGCTGCTCAGGCTACCGGTGTTCTCATACTCCCACTTGAAGCTCATGTCGTCCTCAACGGACTGAGAAACATCCATCAGCTGATCGAGCAGGGAACCCATGATGTTGGGGCCAAAGACCCAGATGTATACACTGCCTGGCTTGCCCTCGGCCTTGCCGGTGATCACGAGCTTGTCACCTTTAGCAAGCCTCGTGGTCGCCATCTCGGCGGTCAGGAACGGCTTTCTGAGCTGGATGCTCATGGTCGCCCATAGCATCGAGCTGTTGAGCCTGTCCTTGCCAGTTACATTCTTCGTAACTGCATAGATGGTGTAAGTACCCGCATCAAGGGTATACTTGCCGGTGTCCCACTTGTACTCGAAGGTGTTGTCGTCCTCGACCTCCACCTCTGTGCTTCCAGGTGCAGTCAAATCATCGAGCGACTTACCATCGCCAAGGTTCGGACCCACAATGAAGAGGTATGTGTAATCCGACTCGGTGTTCTCTCCGATGAACTTGATCTCCTCGCCGACATAGTAGACCTTGTCACCCTCCACGTCGATGGAGATCTTGCCCTTCACCACTTTAATATTGACACTGTCGTCGTTTGGTTCATCACCGACCTCAGCGACGACCAGCGTGAACGTCCTGTCCTTCGTGTTCTCGTTGGTGTTGAACGAGATCGTTCTGGTGCCTGCAGCGTTTGTGGTCACACGTGCCATCGTGCCGTTGCAATCGGCAGGGGTGTCACCAGACTTGCTCATGTTGGCCATGTTAGCATTATCGCCTGCATATATAGGCGTCACACCTGGCTGTGCACCAGAGCCGAACGGGTCGATCATCACATACTCGCTGCACTCGATCGACGCATCCTTCACGAATAACCAATAAGCGGTGCTGCCTCTCCCAGTGATGGTCGCGGTGAACGAGGTGCCACGCACCACTTCATCCTTGCTCACGGTGATCTTTGGCTTGGCTGCACCGATTGTGAAAAACACCGCACTCGAGTCCACGCCCCTGTTGTAGAGGTCGTTGAAAGGTGCAGTACTCTTCCAGAGGGCCTGGACCTTCCAGGTGCCAGACTTCACATTGCTGGTATCTACCAGTCCAATGAATTCCTCTTCGCCTGTCAAGTTCTGAGTGGCAAACGTACTTACATTACCGAATACATTCACACTTCCACCATCCGGGTTCGTGAACCTTATCTCGACGTATGGTGGAGAAGTGGTCACGTTAAAGCCTGATGGCACGTTGGATGAAACACGGAAGTAAACGGGCGTTCCCTTTGTAACTGTCTTCTCATTCAGTACATCTAGCTTGTTCGAAGCCATTACGTCGATATTCAGGGTTGGCTTCTTGAATACAACGTAAGCACTGCCACTGATCGTGGTGCCATTGTAGTAAGGTTGGTTCTGTATGACAGTGGACGGAATTCTCACGTCGCTGCAATTGGTAAATGAGAATGTATCCTTTACCTCGTCATTCGCACCAAGTGCGAAGAGCTGTCCATTTTGAGTAAACCCGAGGCCACACAGGTTTACCTGCTCATAAATGAAGACTGTATCGCCGCTCACAATAGTGTCATACCCTATTCGTGCCATTACTGGCATCGTGAGGGCTGCCAATACCACGAGGGCAGCGATCAGCATTACTCTCGTACTCTTCATTCGATTCCTCCTCTAAGTTGTTCGTTAATGCGATACTCGCTGGCAGGGCTGTCCTCTTCGACATACGTCGAAAAAGGCTTCACCGTGCCTCATATTCCGATTTACGGAATATTAGACTAATATTAGGAGAGGAGCAATTATATGTTTTGTGGTCAACATGGATCCGAAAATTCATGTAAATCTCTCTTATGAAAATATGGAGCGATATTTTGACCTCATTCGACGATCGAGGGCTGACCTGTGAATAAACTCGATCTGGAGAGGTGCCTGCATGAAGCGCATGATGGACCATCACTCATCAAATACGGATTTATCGAATTGTTACTGTAAGTTACCATCATCGAGATCTTGTTTGTAAAAATAAAAATTAATGGAAGCTTTATGGATCCTGTTAAGGGATTGTTGCGATTCTCGTGCATGATAGTATGTATCAAAATCGACTATTCGTATATTTACAGAGATGGATTCGATCTAAACGATGGGCTCTTTTCGATACACGTCATCGACTTTATCAGATAGAATCGGCTACCGCATACCGCACGGGATCCGTTTTGAAAGGCGCAAGCGAAGATGCGGAAAACCTCGTCTCACCTCCTTTGCCGTAATCAAAATAGTCTATAAGGGGCCCAGGAATAGGACGATAATGATATTTTTCTCTGTATTGAAAATGCAAAATCACTCCACCCTCATAATCGAAAAAAATCCATCATAATCGGTAAAAATCAAGGATGTGTTTTAAGGGTTTTTATCTTCCGTCAACGATCCAGAAGGCTTCGCTTCTTATGCTCATGCCGTTCCACTGTTCCGCATTCGATACTCAATTCGTTGTTTGGCAGATGTTTCATCGGTGTGCTCACCGTGTTACATACTATGAGAAAAAAAACTCTGTGAGTGTGTGAAAATTATGAACATGCCTGAATATGGAATATCAAATCATAATGAGAATCATGGTGGCCATGGGGTTGGTCCGGCATGGAATTCTGAATGAAGGGGTATCGGGGAAACAGAACGATGAATATGCCTCTGTGATCTGCAGGATGACAGGGATTGCACCCATTCGGCTCTGTAGAATTCCTCAATGAGGATAAAACATATCTCCATTTTCATGAATCTTACCAAGTTATACACCATCACTCTTACCTTGATCTCCTTCACCTGGTTCCTGTATCTCCTTGATCGG
>RXIE01000104.1 GCA_004212135.1 Candidatus Methanophagales archaeon ANME-1-THS
GTGAAATCGGTTAAGAACATCGTCTCGCCGGCAAATTTCCGACCGATTGCTTTCAGCAAGCCACCCCGCATCTTCGCCTCCATACTCATATTCGCACTCATATACACCATCGTGCCCGCTTCGCCATACACCTTCTCGCCCGGATTTAACTCTAAGGTTACCAGTTGCAGATTATCGCCGGTTATGCTATACCGCATGATCTCACCACTGGAACAAAGGTAGAGATACATAATAAGGTTAGTGCCCCCCAAAAAGCAGGCGCTAGAAACGTATGATACCAGAGCTACTCGAAAATCTTATCACACTTCAAACTGAATTCCTCATAGGTAAACGTTCACATGCATCTTTTTGTACACCTGATAGAAGAGCGGAACTTCCATAATGCATGGGCTAAAGCACTCCTCGCGGTGCTCAGTAAGGGAACCGATCTGGTTATCGGCGCGGGTGATGAGCGAAAACCGATAAAAGATTCCTGCATGCTGATCAGTCTGACGGGTAACGCAATCAAACAAGTCGAAGCACGAGAATTACATCCCCAGTATCCGTTCAGGCGAATCGAGGAATACTGTAACGAGTTCACACGAGCGTTCTTAGAAGCATATCGAACAAAGCCCTCAGGTGAGCAGTTTAGTTATCTCTATTTTGACCGATTGGCACGTTACGATGCGTCATCGAGTTCGCACCCTTCTGATCAGTTAAGGTTATTACAAAACGCTTTAGCGGACCAAATTAAAGAGGAGATAACCTCTAATAGAGCCCAGGCAATCACCTGGTACGTTCCCTTTGATATAGCACGAAGTTCGCCACCCTGCTTACAACGGATACAAATTCGGTATATACCCACAGGGAGCGTGGATGTCCACCTGACCTGGCGATCCCGCGATCTATTTACCGCCTGGCAATCGAATATCATCTGTCTCATCGAGATGTTGAATCGTGAGGTAATCAAGCCCAATAAGTGCCAGATTGTACGAATTATCGATTACAGTGATTCTTTACACCTTTATAGACGTGATATCGAAGATGCGAAGAAGGTCAGACTGGTACCGGTAAGCCCTCAGGAGATGAGATGAGGCGCGCAGTTTAGACCCTTTTTAGCTCTAAATCTAAAAGAGTTGCTGTGACAGAAACAGAAATCAAAAACAATACCAGCGGTACCTCTGCGCTCAATGCGGGCAGCTTGTACGCCGTGAGATGGAGATCATCGATTGATCTCAACATCGTGGTTTCAGGCGCCGCTGGCCAGGGGATTCAGACCATTGGCTATATTCTCGCGAAGACCGCATCGGAGGCGGGATACCACGTCTTCGCCTGGCAGGAGTACGAATCGAGGATTCGCGGTGGATCTAATAGCTACCGGATACGGGTGAGCGACGCCCCGGCAAATAGCCCGCTGGTTGAGGCGGACATACTCTTGTCGCTGGACGATAAATCGAAAGCGAAATACCGCCCGCTGCTCAAGGAGCAGGGTATCCTGATTGACGAGCAGGAGAGCGGCAACAGGGTGATAACCATACCGTTTGTGAGCATAGCCCAGAACGATTTTGGAAACACGCTGTTCGCGAACACGGTGGCAGCAGGCGCCCTTGCCGCGGTTCTGGGACTCGATCTGGACTCGCTCAATGCGGTGATAGCGGACGAGTTTGCGGGCAAAGGTGCGGATGTTGTACGCACGAACCTCTCAGCCGCAGCAAAGGGCTATTCGGTTGCAAAGAAGGACTGCGAAGGGCTCTGCCCCTGGCGAATGCCGAAAAGGGAGCTGGCCCACTACCTTATCTCAGGCAATGAAGCATTAGCACTCGGCGCTGCAGCCGCAGGATGCCGGTTCATCGCTGCGTATCCCGATGACCCCTTCCACCGGCATTATCACCTTCCTCTCGAAACACAAGGAGCACCTGAAGATATTCACCGAACAGGCGGAGGATGAGATAGCCGCGATAAATATGGCGATCGGGGCGAGTTATGCGGGGGTACGAGCGATGACTGCCACCTCGGGCGGAGGGTTTGCACTGATGGTCGAAGGGATTAGCCTTGCCGGAATGACCGAAACGCCGCTCGTGATTGTGCTGGGTCAGCGGCCCGCACCGGCGACCGGGCTTCCCACGAGGACGGAACAGGGTGATCTGCTCTTCGCGATCAATGCGGGTCACGGCGAGTTTTCAAAACTCGTATTCGCACCTGCGGACCCAAGAGATGCGTTCCACAAGATTATCCGCGCCTTCAACCTGGCTGATAAATACCAGAGCACAGCGATAATCCTCACCGACCAGTTCCTGGCGGATTCATATTTCACCGTGGAGCAGTTTGAGCTCGATGAACGAGAAAACAGGTTGTATCTGGCGAGTCCGGAGAGCATAACAGACTATAAACGGTATCAACTCACCGAGACGGGGATTTCACCACGGCTCTATCCTGGACAGAGTGCGCATCTGGTCTGCTGTGATAGTGATGAACATGATGAATATGGTCATATTACCGAGGACTTGAAGCTGAGAAGCAGGATGGTCGAAAAGCGGCTCAAGAAATTCGAACTTTTACGAAGCGAGATCCTGCCTCCGGAAGAAAAAGAGTTCACGGAGGCGAAGGACGTGCTGATGAGCTGGGGATCCTCACGGAACGCGGTCTTCGAAGCGGTTGACAAGCTCAATGGAAAGGGGAATAAAGTCGGTGCACTCCATTTCACCGAACTCTGGCCTCTTCCGGTCTACCAATTTCCATCCGAAAAACAGTATTACCTGGTTGAAAGTAACGCCACCGGTCAACTGGGGAGATTGCTGCAGAGTGCGTTCGGCTTGCATGTGGAGGGCAGGATAACGCGCTACGACGGCTTACCACTGGACTGCGCATATATCATGGAGGGCTTTGAGAGATGGTCGCGATAGAGGAGTACCAAAGCGACGCGGAAAACCAGTGGTGCCCCGGATGCCCGAATTTCGGGATATTGAGCGCACTGAAAAACGCTCTGGTAAAGCTGGCTAAAAAGCCCGAAGAGATCTGCCTGGTCTCTGGCATTGGTCAGGCTGCGAAACTGCCACATTATCTGCGCTGCAACTTCTTCAACGGGCTGCATGGAAGAGCTCTTCCCGTCGCAACCGCCATACGTGTTGTGAATCCAGAATTGACCACCATCGTGGTGACCGGGGACGGAGATTGCTACGGCGAAGGGGGAAACCATTTCATGCACACGTTCCGCAGGAACCCTGATATGACGCTCATCGTGCATAATAACCAGATATACGGACTTACCAAGGGTCAAGCCTCGCCGACCACTGAGCTTGGTGACAGAACGAGGTTGCAGTTTGAAGGGGTCAAGCTCGCGCCTTTACAACCACTTGCACTGGCGATTTTACAGGGCTGCCCGTTTGTTGCACGCGGCTTTGCAGGCGATATCCCGCACCTGAGCGACCTGTTCGTCGAAGCCATTCGGTTCAAAGGGTTCTCGTATGTGGATGTGATCCAGCCCTGCATCAGTTGGGGAACACATCCGGTCAGCTGGTATAGAGAGCGAATTTACAAGCTCCCGCCAGACTACAATCCCCACCAGGTGGATGGGGCGTTGAAAAAGGCGATAGAATGGGGTGATAGGATCCCAATCGGCATTTTGTATCATGATGACACGCCGCGGCACGTCTTCGGCGATTATTTTAGAGCACAGATCCATGACGGCACGCTGACCGAACTTGGATTTCCGCCACGGGACGCACTCGATGAACTGTTAGAGGGCTTTGGAGCGAGTAAGCTGAAGAATAAACGGTGATGGTATGAAGGAGTACGAGGTGATCGTAATCGGCTCTGGCGCAGGTATGATCGTTACGGAGGCTGCGGTATCACACGGGCTCAAAGTAGCCCTGGTGGATAAAGGACCACTCGGGGGCACGTGCTTGAATGTTGGATGCATACCCTCGAAGATGCTCATAGCTCCAGCAGACCGTGTAGTCGAGATCCAGGAAGCGAAGAGATTGGGCATCGATACGGAAATTATCCACATAAACTTCAATTTGATCATGGAACAGATGCGGAAGATGATTAAGGACGCTCAGGACCATATGAGAAGAGGGATTATGGTTACCAGAAACCTGGACTTCTATGAAGCGGAGGCGCAATTCACCGACGAGTACACACTGGAAATCAAGGGCAAGAGGATAAAAGGCGAGAAGATTTTTATCGCGTCCGGCGCGCGACCCTCGGTCCCGCCCATCAAAGGTCTTGATAAAATTGCGTTTCTGACCAATGAGAACGTCTTGAAGCTTGAAAAACGACCGGAGAGCCTTATTATAATCGGAGGCGGGTATATCGCGGCTGAATACGGACATTTTTTCGCTGCCATGGGCACTGAGGTGACAATCATGCAGAGAAGGGACAGACTGGTACCGAACGAAGAACCTGAAATAGCCGATCTGTTAAAACGAGAGATGGCGAAACGTATGAGGCTTCTCACCAACACCGCGGTTACTGAAGTAAAAAAGACGGGGGAGGGCTATGCGGTCATCGGGAAAGATAAGAGCACCAACGAAGAACAGGAATTGCACGCCGAAGAGATTATGATCGCAACAGGGCGAAGATCGAATGCGGATCTCTTAAAAGTAGAGAATACCGGTGTAGAGACTGATGAACAGGGCTTCATTAAAGTGAACGACTACCTGGAAACGAGCAAAACGAATATATGGGCATTTGGTGATGCAATTGGAAAGCAGATGTTCAGACATGTGGCCAATCGGGAGGCGCTCGTGGCGTGGCACAACAGTATCCATGCGGAAAAAGTAAAAATGAACTATCATGCGATCCCCCACGCTGTCTTCTCCCATCCTCAAATCGCATCGGTCGGGCTCACGGAGGCGCAGGCCAGAACGGAGCATGAGATACTCGTAGGAAAAGCATACTATTCAGAGGTTGCTATGGGCGAAGCGATGAGGGAAACAGAAAGTTTTGCGAAGGCAATTGTGGATAAACAGAGCCGAAAGATACTCGGCTTCCATATCATAGGCCCCTATGCGCCCATCCTCATCCAGGAAGTTAGTAACACGATGGCACATGATCGTGATATGCGGTTTATTGCAAACGGTATACATATCCATCCTGCGCTCTCCGAATTGATACTGGTAACGCTCCAAAACCTGAGGACGCCGTAAGAATCTGACACAGGCCATTTTCTGCGTTTCACTTGTACGGATACATACCGGATAACAGACTATAAAGTTCTTGTAACTGACAAAAAAATGCAACCACTCCAAAGGTTTATCTCTTGGAACAGATCATCTCTACAGATCGGTGGAGATGAGAAAAAAGTTACCAAATTGGAAGATTGGTATGGTACTGGTTGGGCTCTTGGCAGTCTTTCTCATGATCCCGGTGAATTCGTTAGAGCCCTTCGAAGTGGCATATCAGGTTCCGGTACAGAAGGAATCTCAGGTTCCGGTGCAGAAGGAATCTCAGGTTCCGGTACAAATAGAGAGGACCCAGGTAGTTTCTTCTCAGACATTTCCGCTATGGAAAGTACAGGTCTATCCGCCCATCTACTATTATGAGCGATGGATAACCTGGAGACCCAGTCATCAAAATGAGTGGATTAATGGCTCTTTCACCGCGAATACTACACTGATGAATTTTTATATCCTGGATACCAGGAACTTTAATAATATGCGAAAGGGGGCAGATTTCCAAGAAAGTTACCGGGCACGGCAAATAATCAGTGATAATTTTACGTTTAAACCGCAAACAATGGACGAGTATTATTTTTACTTCCATGATCCTCTAAGCGGAAATATAATTTCCTGTGAATTGATTGCTCATTGGTATGAACCCGGACTGTACTCTCAGTATACCACTGAATACGAAACTCAGTATACCACGGAATACGAAACCCAGTACACCACCACATACAAGATCGTGAAGAAACCGCTTTTTACAACCTTCTTATCGTAACTCGGCATAATATCCTTTCCTTTACCTGCTCTTCCGCAAAGCGCAAAAAAATCAGTGCTCGTTCAATTCTCCAAAAAGGAGAGCTGCACACCACGACAGAGCTGGGATTTCTCGCGCCTCTTTTAGATCGATGGTTATAAAGATACCTTCGCTTCACGTTCTTTTACGCGCAAGACACAGGCTGAGAAACCGCACGGCTCGAAAAATAGAAAGTTTTTTTATGCTCTGAACCCATCACCATCAGTACCAACGATAAAAACAGAGGAGGTTCTACACATGGAGAAAACGAACCAAAAAGTTCCATTTACCGTGGAGAACAGTATGAAATGTATCTGCACCCAATGCCCTGTTCAGCGCGCCAGCCCCTGTGTCAAGGAGAAGGTGAAAAAGGCGAAAGAGATGATGAAACAGCGGGAAAGCGGGATGACACCAAGGCCGGACGATGTCCCCGGACTGTACTGCGCCTCGGGTGCAGCAACCTGCAGAGACATTGATACGAAACAAATGTGCATTTGCGGCAACTGCCCGCTCTGGGACGTATACCACCTAGGAAGAGGAAAACCCCTGGGTTATTACTGCCGTGATGGAACGGCGCGGTAAGACGAG
Organism: Candidatus Methanophagales archaeon ANME-1-THS; assembly: GCA_004212135.1. Lineage (GTDB taxonomy): Archaea > Halobacteriota > Syntropharchaeia > Alkanophagales > Methanospirareceae > ANME-1-THS. The sequence goes on from RXIE01000104.1 coordinate 6,529, forward strand.
GTATGGTGCACGATTCCGAAGAGAATAGAGAGAAGTGTGTGTAGTAAGTGTCCCAGTTACCCGCACGAGTGTGAGGGCGAGATATTGTACTGTGCCCGGGGCAAAAGTACCAGTGATATTCCCGTGCGTGGATGCATCTGCACTCTTTGTCCTGTGTATCATGAGTACCAACTCGCGGGGATATACTACTGCGATAAGGAGGAGGTTGGCGAAAGCAAGGTCGTGATGCGTAAAAAGAGGCGTGATGAAGATGACGCCTTTTATCAAACTATCGTGGATATCAAGGATATGGCTGCGACCGGCACGAGTGTTGTTCGGTCAATGGGGTCGTTGAAGAGGTTACCCTTCTCCCTGGATGAGCTCCATTTCGTGCCCGCGCAGGTGCACACAATTCCTTTGAATAGCGAAGAAGAAGTGAATACCGCGGTCTGCATCGGCCCTCAATCCCGAAAGCCATTACACGTCTCTTCTCCAATCATGATCTCAGGAATGAGCTACGGTGCGGTCTCACGAAACGTTAAACTGGTAATTGCTGCAGTCGCTGCAGAGTTAAACATCGCGTTCAACTCGGGTGAAGGAGGAATCCTGGACAAAGAGCTCGAGCTCGCCTCATCTCAACTCATCGCTCAGTATGCCACGGGCAGATTTGGGGTCGACGAGGAGATACTGAAGCGAGTTGCTGCAATTGAGATCCGGTTTGGACAGGGCGCGTATCCTGGTAAAGGAAGTTACCTTCCTGCCAGTAAAATGACCCCTGAAATTGCGGTGGTAAGGGGCCTTGAGGATGGCGAGGCTGCTTATTCCCCCGCCCATCATCATGATATGAGGACGCCGGCCGAGATCAAAGAGAAGGTCTCCTGGCTCCGTGACCTGACGGGCGGGATTCCAATCGGGGCGAAGATTGGCTGTGGTAATCTCGAAGAGGATATCCAGGTTTTAGTCGACGCTGACGTTGATTTTGTTGCGCTTGATGGTTTTGGCGGTGGTACGGGCGCAACTGATTGTTATGTCCGGGAAAACGTCGGCATTCCGATTTTTGCCGCATTGCCACGGGCTTCGAGGTATCTCACAAATCGAGGCGTAAAAGAGCAGATTTCACTTATTGCTGGTGGGGGTTTGCGTACCTCTGCGGACTTCGCCAAATGCCTCGCTCTCGGCGCGGACGCGGTCTATATCGGCACCGCCGCATTGATCGCGATCGCATGCGAACAGTATAGAATTTGTCATACAGGCCTTTGTCCAACCGGCATAACCACGCATAATCCCGCGCTCGTTAAGCAGTTGAAGGTTGAGGACGGAATGAAGAGACTATCAAATTTCATCCGAAGAGCAACGCAAGAAATCGCGCAGTTCACGCGTATTGTTGGCAAGAATGAAGTTGGTCAACTCGATCACGCTGATCTTGTCTCGCTGGATAAGGATTTAGCCCTCATTACGGGCACGAAGTGGCTCACGGGCAAATAGCATCCTCCGGATATCGCAGCGCATATGCTCTTTTGAACGGGCGAAAGAACCTTTCATAATAATTTTTCACAAAAACGAAAGATTTTTTTCCAATATTTTTATTTTTCAAACCTTCTCCGAAAGCTTTTTCATTGAACTCTACCAATTTATAACGCGAACCGGTGGAGGCTAAAACGGGGGCGTTAGTAGCTCCCAGGTCGATACGCGCATACAAGTAAGAGGTGGTGAAAATGGACGGCAAGATCGCGCTCGTTTTAGTTACGTTGTTAGTTGCTGGAATAGGCATGGTATTTTCGGGCATTATGATCTTTTCAGGAACCTTTGAGGAGCCAAAGATAGCTCCACCTCTAATGCCCATTTCACCACTAACGCCCACCCCGCCCCCGATACAGACTGCTTCACCACCACCGTCACCGCCACCACCTACACCGGCACCAACCCCAACGATGGGATATCCCCTTGTGACCTATGAACCACCGACCGCGAGATATGGTCGATTTCAGCTCCTGATAAGCGATACGCAGGCTGATATCGCGGACTTTGAAGCCCTGACTCTAACCTTCTCACACGTGCGGGTCTTCAAGCTCGGCGACTCTAATTCCGAAGCGGGATTCAGGGAACTCAGTCTCGAGCGTCCCTCGGCTGAGCTGACACAGGTGGTCAATGAAAAGGCAGTGCGAATCCTGAATACCAGCCTCGAGGCAGGGAACTATTCCAAGATCGAGCTCTACGTTGAGACTGTGGACGCCCGGTTATGGAGCGGTGAAACCGCGGATGTACAGATACCGAGTGATAAACTGCAGATCATTAAAGCCTTTGAGATAACGGAAGATGAGACCACCAAGTTCGTCTTCGACGTTAACGTTGTCAGGAAAGGGCAGTCAAATGAGTACAATTTATTGCCCGTTATAGCTGAAAGCGGCGTGGTGGGCAGAGAAATCAGTGAGGATGAGGTCCTGGAGGTTTCAGGTTAACCCTGAAGAGCTCAGTCTTCCTGCTCAACTGAACAGGCTTGTCTGAAATCAGAAGAGGGAAGAGTATTTCCAAACCGCTCGAGGAAAAAAAACTCAAGCTTCTTCAGCGACAGCACCTGAGCCCTTCCTATGCGTATTGCTCTCCTCTACCGTCGCCGCCATTTTCTATAATGCTGATCCGATAGATGCAACGCTATTTCTCCCGTTGAGGCTCAATAATAGAGCAAACTGTAGATGGAGAGCTAATCGTGAGACTGTTTGACGCCGGGGTACAGTCTATACGGTGAGGTTTCGCCAGCCGTCACCCAGATGACAGACAGGATCCTCAGCTAAATAATCGCCCGAAAGAGCATATGCGCGCGACCGGCACCCGCCACATATGCGCTTGTAGCGGCAGGTGGCACACTGTCCTTTGACCTTTCGTGCTCTCAACGCCTTGAACATCTCGGCATTTCGAACAATCTCCAAGAAACTCGAATCTCGTATATTGCCTGCTTTCGCGGGCAGATAGGCACAGGGCGTTACATCACCATTGGGAAAGATGTGGAACCGGGTGATACCAGCCGTGCAGCCGGTAAACTTGGTCCTTGTATCATGATCCACCAGCCCCTCATACTTCAGGTACGCCCAGTACTGGGGATTGCAGATCGGTTTAAGCCAAACCTTCACGTCCTTTTGTTTAGCCGCCAGATCTTCAAAGAACCGCTTGTTCTCCTCGATCGATAAACAAGCGTCTGAAATCTCCCTGCCTCGACCCATCGCGATGAGGTAGATGAGATAGATCCGCCAGAGACTCTGATCATCCGCGAACTTGATGATTTTGGGTAGTTCCTCGTAGTTATCGCGCGTCACCATCGTGAAGAGCTGCACGGCAAGCCCCGCAGCTTCACAGGCTTTTATACCTCGCAGTACGTTCGTATACGTGCCGTCAACACCTCTGAACTCATCATGCGCGGTGCCAATGCCATCAATGCTTATCGCCGCTCGTTCCAGACCTGCTCGCTTCAATTTGTTCGCAACGTCCTCGGTAATCAACGTCCCATTGGTGGCCATCACGATCTGCATCTCGAAGGACGCGGCATACTCGATGAGCTCGTAAATGTCTTTTCTCATGAGCGGCTCACCACCCGTGAATCCGAACTTAACGGGTCCCAGCCTGGCCGCGTCTTCAATGAGACCAAATCCTTCTTCGGTGCTGAGCTCCTCAGGATCCTCTTCACTGATCGAGCAGTGTTTACACCGCAGGTTGCACCGCTTCGTGACCGCCCATATCACCTCGCCGGGCAGATAACTGAAACAGCCGGTACCCACTGCATCATTTGCAAAGAGTTCGTCTTTATGGAACGCTATCCACGACTTGAGTTCTTCTACAGACATGCCTCTTTCTTGTAGGTAGATACTCGACCATTAAAAATCCCGCATTTTATGTTCATAATCCGGTATAGATATAACATATCTCTTTGAGGCCCATGATGAACCGGTCGCGTGCTCAGATATACACCCAGCGGCATACCCTCTTCTCGATCCGATCGAGCATGAGATAAATGCCAAAGCCGAGCAATGCCATCATTACAATCGCAGCATATAAATCCGGGTAGTTTGCTCGACTCCACGCATCCATGATCAAATATCCTAACCCATGGGTCGTTGCGAACGACTCCACGAAGAAGAGCACCGCAATTGAGGTACCCACACTGATGCGCATCGCTGTAAGGATCTTCGGAATACAGACCGGGATAATCACATGTTCGTAGATCTCTCTACCACGCGCTCCCATCGAGAGCAGGGGATAGAAATAATTCGTGCTTATATTCCTCGATGCATCCCGTGTCGTGACGAGAATCTGGAAGAACACGATTATCTCGATCATGATTATCTTTGACAAATCACCGATCCCGAAGAGGAGGATAATGACGGGAAGTAAAACGATATGGGGAATGGGATAGAGCATGTAGATAAGAGGCGCTACAAATTTATCCACGCTCCGTTCATGACACAACAAACCGACCGGAACTGCCAGTGAGAACGCGAGGGTAATCCCACACGCTATTCTGAAGGTGCTTATGAGCAAATGCGAGATGAGATCCTTCTTCAGTCCGGCGATAAAAGCGAAGAGCACGGTCAGCGGTGTTGGGAGCGCGATTGAGTTCAGGAGTACCGACAATGCATGCCAAATACCGTAGATCGCCAACGCGGCGATTAAATAGCTCCACCATCGAGGCTCTGCCTTACTTCCCTGCATTTCTCGAAGAATACCTCAGTGGTTCTATACTGTACATCGCCCATATAAGGATTGGTTATCGTTTTTATCACCCTTCCGGGTCGTGGGGAGAGCACAATCACTTTTTTCCCCAGAAAAACCGCTTCTTCTATGCTGTGCGTGACGAGCAGCATGGTCATCCCTTTCTGTTTCCAGAGCCTGAGTAACAAATTCTGCAGATGCTCCCTCGTTAATGCATCCAATGATGATAACGGCTCGTCCATGAGTAAGATCCGGGGATTCAACGCCAATGCCCGCGCAAAGGCTACTCGCTGTTGCATACCACCAGAAAGCTGTTTCGGATAATTGGTTTCAAACCCTTGTAAGCCCAGCTCCTTCAGAAGCGAGGAGACGATCTCTGTTCGCTCTCGTTTCCCAAAACCTCTCAGTTGCAGGCCTAACGAAACGTTCTCATAGACCGTTTTCCAAGGAAAGAGGCCATAATCCTGAAAAATGAGCGCTAACTCCTGTGACGGCGAGGTTAGATCCTTTCCCTCGATCAGCACCTTACCCGCTGTCGGCTCCAGAATACCGGAGAAGATAAGCAGAAGGGTCGTTTTGCCACAGCCCGAAGGTCCGATAACCGCGCAACTCTCTCCATTCTGAACCTCGAAGTTGATATTCTCAAGTGCCCTCGTTCCATCAGGATAGATCTTGGTTATGCCCCTCGCTTCAATCATGCACTGTGATATATCACATCCTCATATAAGAGCTCCTGCGTCACTAAGTCCCGGCTCTGCATCCAGTTGAGCACCGCCTCGAAGTTATCGCGTGGATACGCTTCGGCTTTCATGTAGGTTGCCATCTGGTAGCTTCCTGCTATCTCCTCCGGCACCTTGGCGATTTCTACAACGAGTGCTCGGTAATTCTCCGGGTTGGCATTGATTCGGTCGACCGCTTCGTTATACGCATGCAGAAATGTATCGACGCTCTCAGGGTGCGCCTCTATGAAATCCCCCCTGAAGACGATTACCGTGTGACTGATCGTCTCATCGAGCATGGAATCGGAGATGAGCAATCGAGCACCCTGATGAATGGCATAACTCGCTAAGGGCTCAGCAAGTGTGGCGGCATCCACCTGATCTGCGAGCAGCATCTGAAGTCTTATGGGGACCCTCTTCTCCTCAATTTTGCTCGTCTGTACCCCTCCGAGTAACGCATCGGTCACCCATTCTATAATTGTATTTCGGGAAATCGCGATTTTTTTGCCCTCTAAATCCTCAACGGAGCGGATATTCGAGTTTGGACTGGCGAGAATGGCGAACCGCATCTTCTCCGGTGTCTCGTGCAGTTCAGTACTGACAATCCTGATATTATAACCCGCGTTACGCAGCACCAGAACACCCACCGGGTCGTTCTCACCCGCGTCGATCTGACCGGCAATGAGTGCGCTATCCCGCTCCAGTGCACTCATGAAAGGGACGACCTCAACGTCCAATCCATGCTCTGCAAAAATTCCTTCACGCGCAGCGACGTAATACGGTAACGTTGCCTCATCCGGCATTGCGCCCACCTTCATAGCTATTCGCTCCTCACCTGTGCTCTCCTGCGGTCGATTGAGGCATCCTGCACCCCCTGCAATGATGAACACCACTACCAGTATCAGTACCACCTTTTTAATTCCTGGCATGTTTCTCGACTATCTTCTCTAATTATATAAACCTGTTCTTTTATTTTCATATCCATTCGTGAATATAACATATCATGAAACGAGCGAGGCATGAATACGAGGAGATTCTCGAATTCCTTATTAAAAAGGGGCCCGCCAGCAAGTATGCCATCGCGAAAGGTGCTGCCATCCCTTATCCAACCGTGCTGCGTAAACTGCCCGAGATGGAGCAGGCGCATCTCATCCAGAAGATTGGTGTGGGAAAGCGAGGTGCTGAGATTTACGTCGTCACGCCGAAAGGGACGCTTATTGCGTACTTCAATGGTCGAGTCCGCACTTCAGAACTCTTTCTCGCTTTGCCCGGGATTATGAAGTACGTTCGGGTACCCCTCGAGGAATTACCTGCGGTCAAAGACCCTTTTGGGTTCCTCATCGGTGAGCTCCCCTTCAAGCTCTCACAATTGGAGGATCTGGAGATAGAGGAGGCGGTCAGCATTTTAGGTGCAATTCTCATCTGGCGCCATGATGAATGGTACCATGAACTGGGTAAGGAAGAATTGAAGCGGTTATTAGCTTGGGATGAGCATTACCTGCGTTTACGGTCGCTCGTTGCAGGCTCCAAGAATACACTTCAAAAGATGAATGAACAGGCGATGCGTTTGATCACGCTGACCGACGCGTTCCTCTCTGAGATAGACGAGCTTGCGGGTCGCAAATGAGGTCTAACTGCTCTTCCAACGCTCTTCTTCCTCTCCTTTTCTCCTATACCCCAAGTTCAGCACTGATCTTTTGAAGCGCAGTCAAAGCGAGCTCGAAAAACTCGTTTCGCTCAAGCCCAAGCTCAACACATCTCATGATAGCCGCTCGGTCAACCGTTCGTGCAAAAGACTTATCGTTGTATTTCTTCGTGAGCGATGTCACGTGCACGTCCGCCAATCTACGGGAAGGCATCATCAACGCGGTCGGCACGATGAGGCCAGAGACCGCATCGGCGGCGATCAACGCCGTTGCCATGACGCTGCTCGGTTCACTACCAGTCTGTTCGTTATGCGCTTTTATCGCTTCCAGGCATTCCTCGGGCAGTTTGCCGGTGAGCAGCCCTGCCGTGACGAGCCCGTGCTGCCTGAAATTATCGCTGGTTCGCTCGTAATCCAGATCATGCAATAAACCGACCAGTGCCCACTTCTCTTTATCCACGTCCGCAATTGCCAGTTTATCCGCAAGTGCTGCCATGATTGCGGAGACTGCGAGCATATGCTTCCTCAGAGCATCATTTTCGATCTCTCTCTCCAGTAACTCACGCGCTTCTTCAATCGAGATCATCCTACTTTTAGTTACCGTCTTTACTAATAAAGAGGTGGTAAAAGGAGATCACTATGCGGCGTGCCGAGGAGATGGAGCGAGTAGCAGAGCGCGTGAACGCATGTACGCGGTGTCAGCTCTGGCAGACGAGGACCAATCCGGTTGTCGGTACCGGCTCAGTATCCGCACGAATACTCCTCGTCGGTGAAGCACCGGGCTATTACGAAGATCTGAAGGGTGAACCATTTGTGGGAAAAGCCGGAAAGGTACTCGATGAACTCCTGGAATCCATAGGACTTAACCGAAACGATGTGTACATCGCCAATATCTTAAAATGCCGCCCTCCCGGGAATAGAAATCCCCTCACAGATGAGATACAAGCCTGTACACCGTATTTAGATGCGCAACTCGAGCTCATCCAACCGGAGATTATCGCCACACTCGGTAATTTCTCGTTGGCCTATATCTTTACGAAATTCGGGTTGAAGCCCGAAAAGATAAGTAAGATCCACGGTAAAGTCTTTTCGGTACGCACCATCGGGGGATTTAAAAAGATCGTGCCGTTGTACCATCCCGCCGTTGCAGTCTACAATCCGGGGATGAAAGAAGTCTTACTCGAGGATTTTAAGGTGCTCGCAAAGATCCTACCGCCTCGTGGGCAGATAGAGCTGTAATCAGCAAGGATACGCCGTCACTACTATTTGGTGTGCCGGGCTTTGGTACGGGAGGTAGCGTGACGTTTTCCTTTTTACGCACCCTTCGCACGATAGTGCGGATGATACTTCTTGATGATGTGCTCGTCGATCCGCTTCAGTTCTCCCTCAGGCAGCGTAGCCAGTAAATCCCAGCCGAGATTCAAGGTCTCTTCGATACTTCGATCCTCGTTCCTATTCTGTGTTACAAACCGCTTCTCGAACTTATCGGCAAACTCCAGATAGCGCTTATCTCTGCTCGTCAACGCCTCCTCACCCACGACCGCGACCAGGTCACGCATGTCCCTTCCCTCTGCGTAGGCCGCATAAAGCTGATTAGATACGCCCGAATGGTCGTCCCTTGTCCTTCCGGGTCCTATACCTTCATGCATCAGTCGTGAAAGGGATGGTAAAACGTCCACTGGCGGGTATATACCCCTTCGATGCAGATCCCGGGTGAGCACGAACTGCCCCTCGGTGATATAGCCCGTGAGATCAGGTATTGGATGCGTGATGTCGTCATCCGGCATACTCAAAATGGGCATTTGGGTGATTGAGCCTTTTCGCCCCCTTATTCGGCCTGCTCGCTCGTAATTCGTCGCAAGATCAGTGTACATGTAGCCCGGATAGCCCCTCCGGCCCGGCACTTCTTCTCGTGCCGCTGAGATCTCACGCAATGCCTCACAGTAGTTCGTCATATCCGTCAGAATAACGAGGATATGCATATCATATTCGTAGGCGAGGAACTCAGCGGTTGTCAATGCCATCCGGGGCGTGATCACGCGTTCAATCGCAGGGTCATCTGCAAGATTGAGGAAGGCAACGATCCGCTCGATCGCACCGGTGCGTTCAAAATCATGCATGAAGAAGGAAGCCTCCTCGTGGGTAATGCCCATTGCCCCGAAGACCACGGAGAACGGTTCGCCTGTGGTTAGTACCTTCGCCTGCCGCGCTATTTGAGCGGCAAGTGCATTGTGCGGCATCCCGGCACCGGAGAATATCGGTAACTTCTGCCCCCTCACGAGTGTGTTCATGCCGTCAATCGTGGAAATGCCCGTTTGAATAAATTCACGTGGATAAGCCCGTGCGGTAGGATTTATCGCCGCACCGGTAATCGGAAGCCGATCTTCCGGTACCACCTCGGGCCCGCCATCGATCGGTCTGCCCAACCCATCAAAGAACCGACCAACCATATCCTGTGCAACGCTTATTCTCATGATATCGCCGATGAATCGCACCCGTGTCTTCGAGGTGTCTATTCCCGAAGTGCCCTCAAAGACCTGAACCACTGCAAGTCCTGTGCTCGCCTCCAACACCTGTCCGGTCTTTTCTTCACCACTCGGCGTGACGATCTTCACGACCTCACCATACGAAACCCCCTCGACACCTTCGACCACAATCAAAGGCCCAGAAGCACTTCGTATGGTCGTGTATTCACGTGCAGAGATATCTATCGCCATTTCAGTTCACCTTCTTCCTTCCCTTGGCATGTATGTAAAATTACGTTCATCATTATGCTCCTCCCTCTTTCTTCTTGAGTGCTTCAAATTCATCCTTCATAGCACTCATTATCTCTTCATATTTCCCCCTGAAGCCTTCACTTGGCACATATTTCATCCGCGCAATATCATCCTTGATCTTCATCCCCTCCAACTTCTCCATCCCCATACCCCGCTCTATCATCTCGCTCGCATAATCATACCACTGGAGAATGATCTTCGCCATCAGATACTGTTTCTCTAACGAGCAGAAGGAATCGATATCGTGATAGGCATTCTGCTGCAAGAAATCCTCCCGAATCATTCGAGCTACTTCCAGTGTCCCTCGTTCACGTGCCGGAAGCGCATCAGCACCAACAAGCTGAACGATCTCCTGAAGTTCAGCCTCCTTTTGCAAGAGTGCCAGCATCTCCTCACGTTGCACCATGAAATCGGAAGCTGAAGGCTGATTGAACCACCCACGGAGATCATCCAGGTAGAGCGAATAGCTCCGGAGCCAGCTTATAGCCGGGAAATGCCTCCGATCTGCTAACGTTGAATCAAGAGCCCAGAAGACACCCACGACCCGCAAGGTATTCTGTGTCACCGGTTCTGAGAAATCACCACCTGGCGGTGAGACCGCTCCCACGACGGTAACCGAGCCTATTCTTCCCTCTGAATCCGAGCATAGGGTTTGTACACGCCCCGCTCGTTCATAAAAATCAGAGAGCCTCGTGGCAAGATACGCAGGGAATCCCTCTTCACCCGGCATCTCTTCCAATCGCCCGGATATTTCACGCAGTGCTTCCGCCCATCGTGAGGTTGAATCTGCCTGAATCGCCACATCGTACCCCATATCACGATAATATTCCGCGAGCGTGATTCCGGTATAAATAGATGCTTCTCGTGCCGCAACTGGCATATTAGACGTGTTTGCAATGAGTGTGGATCGTTCCATCAGCTTCTCTCCGCTATATGGATCAATGAGTTTGGGGAAATCTTCCAAAACCTCGGTCATCTCATTCCTCCGCTCTCCACACCCGATATACACAATGACCTGAGCATTCGCCCATCGCGCTAATTGGTGCTGCATCACCGTCTTCCCCGTCCCAAATCCACCGGGAATGGCCCCCGTTCCTCCTTTCGCGATCGGGAAGAAGGTGTCATTAATCCGCTGCCCGGTCAAGAGCGGCACCTCAGGGTCCAATTTCGTCTTATACGGTCTTCCTTTTCGTACCGGCCATTTCTGCATCATCCTCAGTTCCGCGTCCTCTCCATCGGTTTGTATCCGCGCGATACAGTCGTTGACCGTGAATTCGCCCTCTTTCAGCTCTATAATCCGACCCTTTACCCCTGGTGGCACAAGAATTTTATGGGTGATGACCTTGGTCTCCGGGACCTTGCCCACAATATCGCCCCCGGTGACCTCTTGCCCTTCCTCTGCGGTGGGTGTAAAATGCCACTT
>RXIE01000152.1 GCA_004212135.1 Candidatus Methanophagales archaeon ANME-1-THS
TGATTATAAGTAGTTTTTACGACCGATTCACACCGGAGATGGCGGATTTCCTTCAGAGGTGCGTGCTTCATGCTATTGAGTTCCAAGCACAGCAACCTGGTCGTGTTTTGGGTGACAAGTTGAAGCGTTCTAAGGATCTGGTTATCCAGGACAGCACGATTATTCGGGTGCATGAATCCTCGCAAAGATATGGCCTGCTGTAAGGTCGAAGAGAATCGCTGCCGGTGTTAAAGTCTCCGGTATCGTTAGTGCTGTTGCCGACAGCCCTAAATCGGTAATGATATACCCCGAAAGGACTTCAGAGGCTAAAATACTTCGATTGGGCTCCTGGCTCAAGGACTGTATCCTTCTTATCGATCTCGGATACTTCAAGTACCTCTTCTTTGAGTTGAAATCCTATCCGCTGAGGACATAGCACTCCTGTACGGCGCGAGATGGGAAATTGAACTGATATTTAAGGAATTAAAAAGCCACTATCGTATGGATCAGATACCAAGTGCAAATCCTGAAGTCGTGAAATGCCTGATTTGGGTCGCTATTCTGACGTTAATGTGCTCACGCAGAATACTACGGTTGATTCGGAATGCGAATCCTGAAAACGCTAACCGATACACTCCTTTACGATGGGCAAAGGTCTTCACAGAACAAGCAGACCGATTATTAACCGAGGTGCTGGAATGCATGGGCTTAAACCGGATATGCTTACTTTGTACACCATTTACCTGGGTCAGGGATGCGATCCAAATGTCAACCGAGAGAGGTGGATGGAACAATGGGTTACTTAACCGAACACACATGGAATCCCATCTGAAACCGCGGGCGATGACATGATATTATAATATCGTCCAGATGGTGGATTGAGACTATAAGACCATCTCAAAGTTCCGTCCGCTGCATCCACTGCGTATATCGTTCCATTTGCGGTATTCGTGCCGAAATAAACGGTGTTATGGGCAACCACAGGTGAAGAATATATAGGTCCATTTGCCAAAAAACGCCGTAGTTCAGCGCCGCTCTGAGCATCATAGCAATATAAGGTGCTATCCGAAGAGCCGATGTACACCTTCCCAGACGAGACCGCGGGAGAGGACATCGCACAACTCAGTGAGTGATTCCAGAGCTCAGTTCCATCTGCGGCATTCACCGCATACAACCTGTCTGCGGATGCGAACAATATTGTATCGTCGGAGATCGCCGGTGTTGACTTGATCTGTGTGCTTGCGTTGAACCTCCACTGCATTTCCCTCGTGGCTATATCAACGCAGAACAGGGAATGATTCGTGAGATTCCCCGCGAAGTAGAGCTTACCATCTGCAACCGCAGGAGAGGTATAATAAAACGTATCGCCTGTTGATAAGTTCCATACCTCGGTTCCATTAAAGTCAAATACGTGTAGTGTTCCATTGTTCGAGGCATTGTTTGAAAATGTGGTCACAAATACCATGTTTTCATATACAAGAGGAGAAGAAGCAACACCCCAATACGCCGGGCTGTGCTCTATCGTCTTGTTCCATATTGTTGTTCCGTTTGATGCGTTTATGCAGTATAAATCACCGGTTAAGGAGCCTATAAAGACTCTGTCGCCCTCCACCGCAGCGGTTGATGCTCCTCCACCACCGCCGATCGAGTTGTTCCATACTATCTCACCTGTTGATTCATTTAAGCAATACAGACCACCTTTGAAATTCCATCCTATCCACCAGTTTGAAACAAAGACCTTCCCATGAGCGACAACAGGAGAGGAATCGACTAATCCTCCTATGTCCGTTGACCACAAGATCTGGCTAGTTTGAGGTCCATCTCCGCTCACATTCCCGGTGCGTTGCTCATCATACCGAAACAGTGGGTAGTTTGCGACCACCGTCGACGCTGTGAGTAAGAAAACCCCGAGCAGCATGCACATGATGATGCGACTTCTCATTCACATCTCCCTCGAAGGAAGAATGAAGCGATCCCGGCATAAAATCCTTTCTTCTTGGGTAATAATTATAGCTCAAATGGGTAATAATGTTCACTTACCGATCTTCCTTCACTCGTACCCGGACGCTCTTCGTGCGAACTGGAACGAGCCGTTTTATCGCTATTTCGCCTCCCTTCTCCATCCGGTATTCGGTCACTGAGGTGCTCGGGAGATTGCCATCCACTTCATAGATGTAAAAGCCTTCTTCATCGTCTATCGATGCAATGAACTCCTTATCACCCACTTTACGGATCCCCACGCCTGCCACGTCCTTTAAGACCTCTAAGATGCTCGTTCCTTTCCGTACCTCGACTTCATACTGCTCGCCAAATGCTCCCAGCAGCTCATACAACCTCGCTTTATTGACCGTCAAGACGTGCGTCTTACCAAACGTTTTACGGTCGACCAGCTTCGCCTGCTCTAAAATCTTCACGTGCTTCGCCGCGACAGGCACGGATATACCCAGTGCTTGTGCCAGCCCGGATACATGGTACGTGCTCTTCATCAAGCGCTTCACCATCTCAATTCTCGTTCTGCTGCTCAGTGCTTTGAAGAGCTCTTCGTTCATCTCTCACTCACCTGTAGTATCATTATAGGGTATATATCTTAGTAGCCTGGCTGGCAGAACGCCTCATGTGGACATGAACAGGAGAATGGCAAGCGCTTGCTGCTAACCGATCATCGCTAACCGATCATCGTCCCGATCCCTTTATCGGTGAATAACTCGAGCAAGATGGAATGCGGTTCTCGGCCGTCTATAATATGACATTCTCAAATCCAAATCTGGTGTAACCTTTTTCTGGTAAAAAGGGAGTAGGGGCGCATGCAGGAGGAAGATAGGCAGATAAAGATCCTGGAGTTGACGGAGAACGTGGTGAAGATAGAGCTCGGGGGTGAGGATCATACACTTTTAGTACCGCTCACCTCAAAGCTGCTCGAGAACAAGAAGGTCGCTATCGCAACCTACAGTATGAAATCGACACTGCGGGGCAATCCCGTGTTGTACGTGAAGATGAAGGAGGGTGACCCTATAGAGGCGATCATTTCGGCTGCCTCTTCCCTCGCATCAGACTTTGAGGAGTTCGAGAGAAAGTATAAGGCGGCAATAGTCTAGCGGTAGGACATGGGCTTCCCAACAACCTTTTTTTAAAAAATGCGTCATCCTGCATGTTGGGCAGACTGGACGTGGAGGGAAGAAGAACCTTCCGCACTTCGAGCAGTGGGTGCCTTCCAAATTATACCGCGATTCCTGGTCGCGCCAGAATTTCGCCGTCGATGCCATGCCTCTTTAATAACTTCCCAGGAGCTTTGATCTTCGCTTTTTCTCTCGAGCTCTTGGGGATAACCACCCTACCTTTTTGATCTATGTTTACCACGATTGACATTTCATACCACCTTTTTGTTTAAATCTTATGAATGCCACTATTTAA
>RXIE01000105.1 GCA_004212135.1 Candidatus Methanophagales archaeon ANME-1-THS
TAAAATCGGATTTATCTATCACCTTCGTTGATTTATCATTCGCTTCAGGGATTATAGAAACGATTTCGTTCCCTTCTACAAGGGGAACTTGAGCAATGGAGGAGCAAGCGGAGAAGGATGTTACTCCAGGTATCACGTCTATCCCATCCACAGCATCTTTGAAAATAGCTAAGAATCGGTAGAAGGTAGAATACATGCTCGGGTCGCCCATGGTGACGAAAGCTATTGTTTCACATCCCTTCCCTTTTTCAAGCACTTCTTCCCTCGCTTTTCTCCAATAGAGCTCCAGTTTCTCACGATCTTTGGTCATCGGGAAGACCGGTTCAACAACAATAGGCAGGTTCTCCCTCTCTTTTATAATCCCTTCGATCGTGAGCAAAGCCAAACTCCTTTTATTCTCTCTCGACCTCGGAGCAACTATCATATCCACTTCCTTAAGTATCCGATATGCCTTCAGGGTAAGCAGCTCCGGGTCGCCGGGTCCCACACCTATTCCATACAGCTTTCGCATCTCTTTTCACCATAGATAAGAAATACCGGATAAGAGGGAGAGAGCGCAGTTTTCCCTCCCAACTCCTTACCTTTGTTCAAACAGATATTCAGAACTTCAGGATTAATGCCCCTGCTTTTCAATACCGCGATAGCTTCCACCACCGTCTCAAGTCTGACAGCCGCAATAATAATTTTCCCTCCTACTTTTAGATGCCTGAACGCATTATCACACGATTTATCAAGATTATCCGTACCACCGAAGAAGATGACATCAAAACTGTTACTCAAATTAATTTTTTCCATTTCACCAAAAATAAGCTCGATTTTGTCGTGCAATCCAAATTTTTCTATGTTCTTTCTCGCTACCTCAAAATTATCCCTATCCCTCTCCACCGCTGTGACATTGCAACCGAGTAATGCGAATTCGATAGATACGCTACCAGAGCCGGTGCCCACGTCAAAAATCCTTTCGTTCCCCTTTATCCTAGCTTTTGAAACGATAATAGCGCGGATTTCTCCCCTCGTTAAGCCTGCTTTTGACCGCAAGAAGAGGTCGTCCGGTATCCCCGGACTTTTATAAACCCATTCTTCTTCTCGCATTCCAATAATTACCCCTCATTACTTTTAACAGCTCCTCAATATTCCTTGGTGGCACTCCGGGGTTTCCACATGCCGCCATCTCGATGCCTTTGTATATCCTCAATACCCTCGGCATGGCAAGCCTGCTCGACTTGATAACCTCCTCATCACCTAATACATCGTATGGCTTTCCCGATTTCACTATCTCACCATCCCTCATAACCATCACCCTATCTGCCCACTCATAGGCAAGTTCGACATCATGGGTCGCTACTAAAACAGCCATGTTATCATTCTGTTCGCAGAGGCTATCGATGATTGTTAACAAATCTTTCGAACTTTGGGGGTCTAATCCAGACATTGGCTCATCTAAGACTAATAGCTCTGGTTCCATAGCTAATACTCCTGCGATAGCCACCTTCTTCTTCTCCCCTTCACTTAATTCATGTACCTTCCTATCCCTCAACTCCTCAATATTGAGCTCGTTTAGTGCTCTCTTCACCCTCTTCTTCACTTCCCCCTCACTTAACCCCAGATTCACCGGACCTAATGCTACATCCTGAAACACGATCGGCGCCACAATCTGATCATCAGGATTCTGGAATACTATTCCTACACGCTTTCTCACTTCGGTAAGGGCTTTTTTAGTATAGCTGAGGAAATTCCCTGACACTTTAATCGTTCCCTTATCAGGTACCAAGAGCCCATTCAAGTGCAGAAATAATGTTGTTTTTCCAGACCCGTTACTCCCCACGAGTACGGTCTTCTCTCCCCTTCTGAGCTCCATATCTATCCCCTTAAGCACCCATCTCTTCTTATCATACGAAAACCATAGGTCCTGAACCTCCACCATTTTCTCAGCATCCCTCTTTATATCCTCCTCATCCTATTCACGATGTCCTCCTTAATCCCCCCCTTCTACTGCCAGAACGAGTAAACAAGCATCAAATAAAATCATGAGGATGAGCGAAAGCGAAAAAACGTGGACTTTGTTCTCGCTTTCGTTCTCTCTTCCAAACTTCAAAGAGGGCATTTTACCAGCATAGCACCGAGCTTCTAAGGCTCTCTCCATATTTTCGGCTTTCTCAAATGACCTTACGAGCATAGAGGAAATAAGAAGGCTCAAAGATCTTATCCTATTCCCCCTCAAATAACCTAAACGGGCATCTTGCGCTATCTTCGTGCTTTCAAGCTCATCTATCAGAACAAAAATTAATTTATATACCAAAAAAGATAGTTCTATTACTATCTCAGGTATCCTGAACTTCCTCATTGTATCCAATATCTCAGATATTGGCGTTGTCATTATTAGGAAGAATAGGCATGAAATTCCAGCCATTGACCTCATCATCAGTAGAGTACATAATTCCAAACCTTCTCTCATCATGGATAAATGCATCTCTAATATAGAGAAGGTAAGCATCGGCTCTGAGCCATGTAAAAAGGCTAGGACGGATATAGAAGGCAGTAAAAATGTTAAGGGTATCATCAATAGTTTCAAATAGTCTTTGATTCTTACACCACTCCAAATAGTTAAGGAGGACATCGTGAATAGGATGAGAAGCAATATAAAGTGCGATAGGGTATAAACAGCAATAAAAAGAGTGAAGATGGAGAGGAATATCTTCTTCCCAGCTCTTATCTTCACAAGCTTATTTGAGACTGTGTAGCTCTCAAATGTGTGATCTAAATGCATCTTATTTCTCGCTCTCTTTTCTACCCTTCAATCTGCCGAAATAGTAGCCTATTATTAGCGACCCGATAGCTGCTTGAAGAGAAAAGAGGAGAGATTCGATTTCCCCACTCGGCGGCTCCCAGATTGGATTCGACCAAGGCTCATAGTTTAAACTCTGCTCTATCAGCTCCATTCCTTGACTATCTGAGCCACCCCACTCTGCTTTTGGAATTGCGGTCGTCAGGGCAAGCAAAGAGGAGAGAGAGATCACAATCAATACTGCGAGGATTGTTGTGACCTCAAGCTTCATTTCCGCTCACCTCCTTAGGTTTCCACATCTCCACTGCCACTCCATGTTCCTGCAAAAGTTTCAATGCCAATGCCACCGTTATGCCCTCGATAATGGCAAGCGGGACCTGAGTGATGGCGAATATGCCAAAGAACGCTTCAAAAGAGAGTAAGATACCTCCTTTTGTCGCAGGGAACGCTGCTGCCAACTGCCCGGCAGTAACTACATAAGTCACTAAATCGGCGAAGAAAGCCGCTAAAAATCCTGAAGTCAGGAGTCCAGCTTTCATTTTCCTCACTGCTATATAAGCCAGCCAGCCAACAAATGGTCCTATTATGCCCATCGAGACGGTATTTGCACCCAGCGTTGTTATTCCTCCATGAGCTAAGAGCAGTGCCTGGAAGAGCAGCACAATGATTGATAAGAAGGCGGTAATGCTAGGTCCAAACAATACCACTCCCAGGCCCGTTCCCGTGGGGTGGGAGCAACTCCCAGTGACCGAAGGCATTTTCAGGGCGGAGAGGACGAAAATGAAAGCCGCAGTCATAGCCAATAATGACATTACTCCCCGCTCCTTTTCCCGCAACTTCTGTGCTCGGTAAATTCCGTACGCCACTATCGGAAGAGCAAGCAAATACCATACCACACACCACTCAAGCGGCAAAAAACCTTCTGCTATATGCATGTTTGTCACCTCTGTAAATTCTATGAGAGCATGTCTATTTAAATTTTCCTATTTGGATAACCAATATTATCTTAATAGATAATATCCATCTTCAATTTACAGTTTGCATTTTGCAATCACATGCATCACAAGATCCTACCTATGACTTGAATAGGCTTTTTAACATATCTCTTCAGTATTTCTAAATTTTCCTCTTCCAATGTAACGAGAACAACAGTTGAGGGTCCCGCTGATTTTTTAATATCTATATTCATCCCCTCGTCCATTCTATACTTATATCCGGCTATACTCTGCATCATTTCTAAACTTCCCTTTATCCCATCGTGACCAACGGTTACGATTTCATGGACAAAAACCATCTTTGAGAGTTTCTGCACATCCTCCACCATTACGATACTTCGAGCATTCGCTTTTAGAGCATCTATTACTTCAGACCCTACTTTTGGTTCACCTAAGGCGACAATCAAATCATTTTTCAACGACTTTCCAATTTTCAACTCTTTTTCCATGCATATTCCCAATGTGGTAATACCCATACCTGTTTGGTTCGTTTCGATGTTCTCCTCTGTATGGCCTTCTAATATCTCCAATGCTTTTATTTTATGCGCTTCTTCTCTTATCCCCTGGAATATTTGAGAGCCTGTGGGGAAGAGTTCCACACTCAGGTTGGCGACCAAAACAATCGGCTGTGCTCCTGAAGACAGAACCTTTATAAGCACCGTTCGAGCCATTAACTGCCCCAGGAGTTTGCCATCAAGCTTGACCACGTCTTCTTTCTTCGGTCCTATGCCGCCAGAGGATGTGTTAGCCAGCACGAATGCCTGCCCATTCTTAAGCTTCATAATAACGATGTCACCCCATTTAGAGGTTATAATCTCATTTTGAGCTATTTTCAGGCTTCTGAGGTCTATGAATCCACCTATATTCTCCAAGAGTTGAAAATAAATCGTCAACGCATGTCTTATTACCTCAGAGCGGGTGATGCCATTCCTGGTGGCGATTTCATCAACTTTCTGTATCTTTACCTCTGGCAGCCGAATGTTTACAGGTTTCATATTTGTATTACAGCAGTAATGCGAATGAGAATATTTAAATATGGATTGCCTGAATTATAACCCTCATGAACTCAAAAGATATAGAAAAGGAATTAAGAGAAAAGAAGCAAAGCGTGATGGCGTACCGGTTGAAATGCCCGAGGACAGCGAACGGAGGTTTGTCGCACTACATGTTTGGGGACTCGCCGGCTGACAAGGCTCTCTTTTAGTGCACTCAGGTGGTGTAAAGTGCATTACAATACAGGAAGTCACCCACGACTGATGCTTTGCGACATTGATGAGGAGACCTTGCTCGCCATCGACCCGGATACCGTCTTTTGGGCACTGGTGCCAAAAGGAGCGGATGTCAATTCAAAGATAATGCACGATATTCTTCCGTTGTATGACAGAGTCAAGCGGGAGTGCGGAGAGGAGATGCACGATTTCAGGTTCAAGTCAAACCTCGCTGTTATTTACATGAACTCGGTGAGCGGATGCAATTTGAATTGCTCCTACTGCTATATACCACAAGAGATAAGAAAAAACCACCAGCAAATGGACAAGGAGCAACTTTTTGAGACGCTTATAAAAGTTTGTGACTACACTGAAGAGAACGGAGGTAACAGAAAGCTTACCGTTGTGTTTCATGGAAGTGAGCCCTTGCTGATGAAGGACGAAATTTACGATGCAATAGAAGAATTTGAAGACCGATTATACTTCGGCATTCAAACAAATGGAACTCTCTTTAGAGAAGATGATGTGGAGTTCCTTAAGAAGCACGGCGTGAGTGTGGGGCTCTCACTGGATTCGCCATATCCGGAAATACATAACTCTATGAGGAAGAACAGGGATGGGAGGGGAACTTTTGAGAAGGTTGTAGAAGCGATTGAGTGGTTTGACGGCTATCAAAGGCTGAATGTAGTGATGACTGTAACGAAGCAAAATGTATCGCAACTCCCGGAGATGGTGAGTTTTCTACATGCTAGAAAAGTCCCATCGGTTTTGCTGAACCCTGTCAGGGGAACACAGGGACCTGCTCGTTCTTTGATGCCAGACTACGAGAGTCTCAAAGATTTTTTCATCAGCGCCTTAAAAAGAGCTGAGGAGCTCACAAAAAAGACAGGGAAGCAAATAACCGTTGGAAACTTCGCAAATATCCTGGTGGGGATCATCGCTCCTACTGCAAGAAAACTTATGTGTGATATAACTCCTTGTGGAGGTGGGAGATGTTTTTTCGCTATCGCCGCTGATGGAGATGTGTTTCCTTGTGGTGAGTTCATAGGCATTGAAGAGTTCCGTGGAGGTAATATCTTCAGGAACTTTATCCCGGACATTATGAATTCTGATTCGTTCGGGAGGGTAAGAAACAGAATTGTAGAAAAGATTGAGCACTGCAATAGTTGTGCATTCAGGAATATCTGTGGTGCACCTTGCCCCGCAGAGGTATATACAATGCAAGGAAATTTTTATAACCCATCGCCATATTGCGAATTCTACGAGGAGTTGATCAGATTCGCCTTTAAGATAATTGCCGAGGATAAGGTGAAATACTTCCTCAAGGAAGATGCCTTGAATACTCTCGGATACCAATACAGGATGATGGAATGATATGGATAAAATCAAAGAGACGATTGAAGAGATTTAGATAGCCACTTCTGTTCATTAACTTTGTTTAAGATACTATTAGGTTGACTACCATCCCCTCCGCTTAAGTCCTAACCCAATGCCAATCCACACTAAAATTACGAACACTGCTATAATCCCCATCAATGGAGCACCGGATATAGGAAACGCAGGAGAGGGTTTTTCTACTGGCGTTTCCTCTTTCATTACTTTCCCTTTCTTCTCCGACGTTTCCTCCGGCGGTTTCTTCAATTCTTCCCCTTCCTTGCTCACACCTGTTACTTCGGTCATATTTGTGACACCTTCACCGGTGGTATCTTCTTCTGTAATCCTGCGAGCCCCGCCGCCTACATATCTGAGATACGCTTCTTTCGACGGCTGCTCTTCCGGCACCGCAAGTATGCCCTGCATGTAATCCTGTAACAGCAGATTTGCACAGGTGTGATGACAGCATGTTACGCCGTATTTCTCGACTGATTTTTGATATGTCTCTGCAAGTGCTCTCTTTACAGCATCCGATGGATCCCAATAGCCTTTCCTTATCGCTTCGAGCATCCTTGCGGTGATGGATTGTAGTGCATAAGGATTGTTGCTGTCGAAGAACTCCTTTAAACCGAGGTTGTATTTGTCCTGAACATAAATGTCATAGACCTGGTTCCATATATCCTGTGTAATAAGGTCTGGCGTAACGACATCCCAGCCCCATAGGTTCTCGATGAACTTCATCATCTCCCTCGCACCTGCATAGTCGTGTTCCATCATCCCCTCGAGCCATTTCGGATTGAAGTATCTTGCACGAAGTTCCCTTCGTAGATAGCTCTCCAAAGTCTCTGTCTTCGGATTATGCGGGTCTCGTAGGTTTGTCACATACAAATCTGGAGTTTCTCCCGTTATACTTCGTACAGCCAGAGCCAGTCCACCAAGATACTGGAAAAAGTCATCATTATCGAGCACGCCATAGAGGTTTGAGTTATCGCTGTGAACCGCAACCTCTACCTTTGCAAGGTTCTGACGGAAGAGGTCTACATTTGGCACACCCCAGCCGTCCTCACCATAGACATATCCCATCCTGCTGATATATAGATTTGCAAGCTTTGTTCCATTCATCCACGTATCGCTTGCTGCGATTGCATTTGGGAGTCCTGTGCCATACGTTCCAGGCGCCTCTGAGAAGATTCTTGCCATCGAGAGACTTCTTGCTTCCTCTTCGCTGTAGCCCTGCTCAATCAACCACGCATAGATCGCGTCGGAGTTCTCCCTGACATAGTTTGGAGATTCGCTATCATTATAAGCCAGACGAACCGCCTTGTCAATGAGTCTTACCTTATCCGGGAACGTATCCCTATAAAGTCCTGAAGTGGTAACTAAAACATCGATCCTTGGTCGTCCAAGCTCTGAACTCGGTATCAGCTCAACATCCCCCACCCTTCCTTTTGAGTCCCACACAGGTCTTGTGCCAAGTAGATAGAGTATCTGCGACTCCATGATGCCCTGGTGTCTCATCGTCTCGACCGCCCATAGCACAAAGGCTGCTTTTCTTGGATAATCACCATGTTCCCCCTTATATTGCTCAAGGAGATCATCTGCTACGACCATTCCAACCCTCCACGCCTCCTTCGTTGGTATCAGCCTTGAATCGAAGGAGTAGAAATTGTTCCCGGTAGGAATAGCCTCTGGATTTCTTATTGGATCGTTTCCAACCTTTGGCGGCACATATCTCCCTGACAATCCATCCAATATTCTCGGTATCTCGATGGTGCAATTCTTAAGATTCTTCGCATAGACTTTAGCTCTCTTAAGATCCTCTGTCACATTAGAGGATACGTTTCCCGATCCAAGAATATTCTCCTGTGCATCTTCTGGACTCGAGCCGTTGAATATAACCTCCATTAACAGACGTTCGAGTATGGTATAGTTCCCATGGGCTGGATTCAGCTCATGCGGATCTGGATACACCTCTGCGATATGGTCTGCAAAGTCATCACCGAGCATCGATTCGACCATTGATATCAACCTCCAATCCACCGGAGGCGAGCCGAGTATATGCAGTCCATAAGGTATGAATTCAGCCGCCAATTCGTGAAGATATTCATGCAGTTCACCGATTATGAAGCTCTCGAATTCCGTATCGTTCATCGCTCTGAGTCCCTCTACTGCTACACCCAGATCCTCACCCAGGCTGAGATTCCCGTATAACTCTGTTATCGTCTCCCTGTATTCGAGTTTGAGCGCTTCTTCTGCGCCGAGATATTGATGTATCTTCTCGTGCAAAAGAGAGAAATCACCATACAGCCCTGATGCAACGATCGGTGGGGTTAGATGGTCCACGATCACCGCATTCCCTCTTCGCTTTGCCTGTGTGCCCTCACCGACATTGTCCATGATATATGGATATACCACTGGAAGATCCTGGATCAGTATCGCGGGCCAGCATTCTCTCACAGATAGTGCGGTCTCCTTCCCAGGAAGCCACTCCTGCGTTCCATGCGTCCCGAAGTGAACGATTGCATCTGCACCATACTCCTTCTTCAGCCAGAAATAAAAAGCGATATACTGGTGATGCGGAGCGAGTTCTTTATCATGATACAAAACAGCCTGATCCTGTAGCCACCCTCTCGTTGGCTGCGGTGCAAGCAGGATGTTTCCAAAGGATAACTTCGGAATTACGATATACTTTCCTGTTTCATTCTCGTAGACCATGATCTTACCAGGTGGCGCCCCCCATTTCTCGATGACTTCCTCCCGCTTGTTTGCTGGAAGCTCATTGAACCAGCTCCCATACTCTTCTGCTGGAAGGAGGATGAGGCTCTCGTTCTCCACCATATTTTGGAGTTCATCCGGTGCCCATGTCCCGATGTTCCTACCCTGATGGAGCATAAGATCGAGGAGCTTCTCCTCATCAGGCACCTCTCCTTCCAATTCATATCCTTCATCCTTCATCGCGTCAAGTAGATTGGTGAGGCTCGAGACGATGTCAAGATAGCTCGCACCAAGGTTATCTTTTCCTCCACCGTGGTTGTAGTAGATTATCGCAACCCTTTTCTCGGAATTGTTCATGCGGTGTAGTTTCGCCCATGAGATTGCTCTATCTGTGATCCAATCGACTTGATAATCCACAGGATCGTATCTCTCCAAACCACTGACAGGATCCTTTGTCTTCCCGCTCACAAATATGAACTCGGTCAGCCCATCAAGCTCTGGAAGTGCGACCTGCCATGCAATCTCACTCGGAGTAAGTCCTGTGCTATTCTTCCATTCTTCTGGCGAGGAGTAGAAGGAACCAATACCTTTCAGTGGTGTGACGTTCAAATTCTTCAAATACTCTAACCCCTTTTCTTCTTTACCATAATACAATCTGAAAGATGTTAGCGTGATAATAACATCCACGATGGATTTGTTATCCTGTATAAAATATCTGGTAGAATTTGGGTCTTTGTAAGTAAAGGTAGCAAATATCACATTCGCTCCTTTCAACTCAAAAGTTCTTATAAGTGGGTCCACTATTGTATAATAATTACTCGCTCTCGGGGTATTATAGTAATGAATACCAACAGTAAGATTTGAAGTGTTATACTTACCAGTTGTGTTATACCATTCAAGATACTCACTCGTAGTCTCAAAAACTCCGAATCCTGGCGCATCAGGGTGGTATAACCCGTGTAAAGGCACCGGAATCGGTGGGAATATCTCCATACTGACATTACAGAATTTTACTCCAAGGAAGATAATCAACCGCTTTATGTTCTCTTCGCCACCATAATCCCAATACTTTGTAATATTCGAATATGCTGGATCAGAGAGGTTTACATTGCCCAATTTATGCACATCTTCGTATTGGTGAGTTATAACATATGCTCCATTATGTTTCGCTTTGTTTACCGTGTCCTTTATTGCATCCTGCACCGGATAGCCAAGCATCCAGAGAAAGATTACGTCCTGATCGCTTAAGTTCAGGTTTTTATAGCTTTCTGGATCATCGAGGGTGTATGTACAGAGGGATACGTTGAGACATCGGCTGACATAGACATCCTCCGAAGCTTTCTTAAGCCATACCTCATATGATACCTTCTCGTGTACGACGAATGCAATCTTCGCTCTATTCTCAGGCGGCTTCGGCGGATCCACCGCGGTCGTATTCCCATAGAATATGTTATCCATATAGATGACCAAGTTCCTGATGTTCTCATCGCCACCATAAACCCAGTACTTCGTGATATTCACATCCTCCACATTCCCGATGGTGATATTGGAAGTCAAGTTGTAAGCAAAGACATAAGCACTTTCGTTTATCGTTTGATTTATGCACGCAACGGTTTCATTATCAAGGGAGGCTAAAAATACAACGGTTTCATTGCTGAAATTCGCTGCTTTCGCTTCTGCTGCGTCATATATCTTAACTTCAATTGTAGAGTTCACAGTAGTATTCATCGATGCATTCAGAAGTGATGCCAAGTTCTCGTCCGTTCCAAGCACAAACGTTATTTTATTTTTCTCCGATTCCTCACCGGTGGCTTTTACCGTGGCATTATCTGATACATTTGCGGAGAATGTCAAATTCCCATCCATTGCAGTCTCATTACCTTCCGACTGTGCATATGTAATTAGTGGCACGAATATCTGCGCCACGAAACAACGCCAACACCATCAACTCAATTATCTTTCTCATGAAAGCAATGTTTCAATGGTGAGCATAAAAATTTTTCATTTTAGATAACAATTATAACCCAAATAGATAACAAAGTTGCCTGATGCCTTACTTTATCTTCTCCCGTGAAAATCTGTGTAATCTTGTGGTTAGTTAATTCTCTCCTGTCGCATTCTCCGGCACGTATATCACCTCTCCCGTTGCCAACCGGTATGCGGTCCCCAATTTCACACCCTGACCCGATGCCACTTCTTCGGTCATGTTCAACACCTTTATCTCCTGCCCCTTTTTGATAATCACCTGCATGTTCTCCGTCCCGGGATTCTTCACCACGGTTATATCAGCAGTTGGATTCAAGAGCTCAGGCACATTCACGGATATTACCAGTGCGACGAGAAGAGCAACCGCAAAGACCATCGCTGTGTCAAATAAGTTTGCAACTCCGCTCATGGGGTCAGCCTCATCATCCATAATCCATCTCTTTCTCCTCATTCTCATTTTATTTCAACATCTCCACCACGTATTCCATATCGCTCAAATCCTGTGTGTACCACCTCTTTTTGACTAATAAGATTGTGTATGCTATTCCGCCGGCAAGAAGCCCAAGAACTGTCGTGGCGAATGCAACGACCAGATTAGTAGCGAGTTGCTGGATATTTCCTGCTGTGAGTCCCATTAGAGCAGGTCCTAAAGGTATCAATGTGCCCATCAATCCGAACATAGGTCCCCACTTTACAACCAATCTCGCCTTTTCAAACTCTTTTGTTATCTTTAGCTCATAGTCTTGAAGCAGCTTCTCTGCTTCGACAGAGAATTTACTTTCTTTCAGCGATTCTACAAGGTCGTTTAAGAAATTTCTGAGAAAGTCATTAGAGCCACTGATCTTCAGAGCTTCTGCTGCTTTTTTGTAATCCTGCATCTGCATATATCTCTTTGCATCTCTACATCCAGCCTTTAACTTAGATATATCCCTGCTTCTGGATGCATATTCTGATAAAAACTGCCCTACGGAGATAAGCGCCCACGCTACCAGTCCGAGCAGTATAACAATTGTGGGATAGAGCAGCGAGTTCGAGATCATGAACATTGCCCCGATTATTCCTGAAGATGCGTCCATTCTTTGCCCCTTTTTTTCTTCTTCAATCTTTTATGCTTATCCATTAAAAATCCAAGCCCTATAAGAAGAGTCATCATTAAGAATGAAATAAATATCTCACGATAATCTACTGAGAACCCAGGGACTGGAATATTTTGAGCCTGAATGTATGCAGGGATTATTAAAGGTGATAAGAGGTAAAATAGACCGAATAATAACATAGCCGTGCCAAGTGTGGAAGGGGTTTTGATTTTAAAAACACCTGCGATTGAAGAGACGGAGAAGGAAAAGAAGCACACACCAATAAAGAAGATCACACCTACTATGGCTCCTATCCACAGGTTGTTGATCTCGGTGAGTTGAGATAGCATCAAACAAGCGAGAAATGTTGCTGTCAGACATACCGGGCATGGAATAGAGAGCCAGAGGGAAGTCTTCCTTGAAAGGTCAGTCCCGCGAGAAAGCCATTCCCTCTTCGTTTTTATACCGAAATACACAAGCCCAGTTGCGATGATAAGGTGCATTGTAACACCGGTTGCAAGGATATTTTGCGTTATATCGAGAGCGATAACGCCCACCAAGTAGCCAAGGATGACAGAGACGATAAAATAAATAAAAGCCGTATAAACAATCTCTCTTCTCTTCAGGTTGGCGAGACCGCATCCTAAGCCTGTTTTTAATGCAAGGATTACAACGCCTATAAGCACACCCAGTGTAATGATATTACTTATCCCTGTCATTCCAACTCACTTTTCACACATCTTGTATTCGGAGATATCAAGGAGCCAGTTCCCATTCTCGAATTTCTTCTCTGATTTTATTATCTCTATTCTTCTCTGAAATATCGGGCCATCAACTACAAAAGTGTGATATTCGCCATGTTCGCCGCAGGGATGAATTGCTTCTGGCAGGTCATTAATGAATTGCGCATCCAATTCCCTACCTAACCACTCCTCATCGAAGAAATCGGCTTTAACTTTTATAACCAGCGCTTTGAATCCCGCATTGATGAATTCTTTCAAGAGCTCCTTGGGGTCATTTCCCCATAACGGTTCTATTGACTCCACATCTACTTCCGAACAAACTCTATCCACCCAGTCTTTGTGCTCTTGCAGGTCAATATCGCCAAATACACCACCCTTTACTCCTCCCTTTTTTAATGCTTCCACCGCTTCCTTAAATTTAGCCTCGTATCCTTCCCATGAGCTCTTAACCTGGATTATGGGTATTCCTATCGCCCTTGCCTGTAAGGCTATCAAATCAGAGCTGAGCCCGTGCGCCCTCGACCTCTTTCCATCTTCAGATATAAAATTAAGAAGATAAGAGACGTCAAGGCCCGCTGATAATGCTTTATAGCAGGCAAGGCAACTCTCCTTGCCACCGCTCCATGAAGAAAAAACTTTCATCCTATTCATCATCTTTTCAGAAATCTTCGAAGTGTTATCTTCTTAAATATCCTTATATTTAGGTAACAAATATTATCCTAATGGATAATATACACGACCCATTGAGAAATCCCCTCCATGACTTGAACATGCCTTTTAACTAGTTCTTCAGCATTTCCATCATGCGTTGCTATCACAAAGCTGATCCTTTCTCGGTCATTCAACTCTTATTCCAAAAAGGAGGGGGGTTACACGGTTAGCTCTTATCAAATTCCTCTTGCAATCTTCTCACGGCTTCGTTAATGGTTAAGCGAAGTTTTAATGATGCTCATACTTATCTTTCAATCTCCTCATTTCGTCATGAGTATGCTCGTGGATGTGCAGGTGTATATGCCCTTCCGCAGTCTCTATCGTCCTTGTCAGGTGCTCAATAGCTTCTTCTATGGACAAAGGCAGTTCTTCGCAGTTGTAGCCAAAACACCTCAGCACTTCAAAAAGCTTGAACACTTCAGGAACTTCCAAATTGTTCTCCTTTAGCAGTTCAACATCCGAAAATATCTTCTGCAAAGTGCCTTCCGCAATCACCCTCTTGTTCAGCATGTATACACTATCTGCGAGCATAGGGACAGCATTTACGTCATGCGTGGCTGTTATTATCGTCTTCCCCTTGCGGTTCAATCCGTTAATTATGCCTATCAATTCCGCTCTGCTCTTCGAGTCAAGATCAGCGGTAGGCTCGTCAAGAAGCAATACTTCCGGGTCTATGCTCAGCACTGCCGCTATTGCCGCTTTCCTCTTCTCACCACTACTCAAATTATACGGATGTTTGTTCTTCAGTTCCTCAATCTTCAGAAGATTCAGTGCCCGCTCTACACGCTTCTTTATCTCATCTTCCGGAATACCAAGATGCAGAGGCCCAAATGCAATGTCCTCATAGACCGTTGGTGAAAACAGTTCTATGTCTGGGTCCTGGAAAACGAAACCCACTTTCCTCCTGAATGCGTATATCTCCTTGCTATTTATCATGGCATCATTGAGAATCATACCCATTGCTTTTACAGTACCGTGAGAAGCGGAGAGTAAACCATCGAGAATTTCAAGCAGTGGTGAGAAGAGGAAAGCGGCGGGTCCTAAAATAGCTACTCGCGCTCCTTTATATATCTCCATGTTCACGTTCTTCAGTGCCTCTGTTCCGGTTGGATACTTGTAAGAGACATTCTCAAGTTCAAATATCGGTTGCTCCGTGGTCATCTATGCCATCACCTCCACGACTAAAGAGGATATACAAAATACTATCACCATAGTTAAAAACAGATAGTCCTTCATTACCGGGTCTGAATCAGCATGAAGATGCGAAAAATCCCCATTAAAACCCCTTGAAAGCATTGCAAGATAGATGTTCCCGCTCATATCATAGGATTTCAAGAATAGAGCACCGATAATGCCCGCATTTAATCTCCAACTGCTCACAGAACTCTCCTTTCCCACAGCCCTGCTCTTTCTCGAAAATAGCATCTTCACAATTGTATCGAGCAATAAAAAGATGTAGCGATATGCCATGCCCAGGATTAAAACGAATATTTTAGGGAATCGCAATGCACTAAGCGTATTCAGGATGTCTGACCATCTCGTGGTGAGCATGAGCAGTATCGCATAAGACACCGCAGTTGTCACACGAGCTAAAAAAGTAGAAGCCCAGAATACTCCTTCTCGTGTTATTTCTATTCTCGAGAACGGTCTGAGCAGTGGTAACTCAATCACACGCTGGAAATCATGAATCACAATCAGCGGCGTTCCCTCATAAGGCTGGAAAATATTGAATATGTAAGGTAGTGCGACAATGCCGGTAAATATAGGTATGAATATCAAGACACGAGGTATGTAAAATCTGAGCGGTATCCGTGACAGCGCTGCCAATATAAGTGATGCTGAGAAGAAAAGCAGAATTATATATACACTGTGAGCGAAGATGGTCGCCACGATGAGAATCATAAAAGAGACGAACTTCACTTTTGGGTCTATCCGCTGTAAGAATCCCTCAAATGTTGCATATCTCTCAGAAAACACCGCATCCTTTATGTAATTCACAATCTCAACGAGCGTTTTATCCGCAAATTTGCTCATTTCTTCCCTCAATGTCAAAAAATAAAAGGGTGGGAAAAAATTTATTTCCCCTCTCTTGCTATTTCCAGTGCCTTCACTATCCCGAGGATAACGAGCATCGTAAGTGCGATGCCAATTATCGCAGAAATCCAGTAGCCAACCGAAGCCATTAGCATGCTATCCCAGCCTTCAACGTTGTAATCTGGAAGCGGAGCACCAAAATATGCTTGAGGTGCCCAGTTTATTCCATGTGCAGTGTCTTGAACTTCTCCCCACTCACCCCATGCATCTCCACAATTCCACGTGCCAAGTATGCCAAGAGGCACGATGGCAACGAAGATGGCAATTACGGTCAGCGTCTTCTTCAACCACGATTCCATTTCACTCCGTCACCCCCGGTGCTATCTTTTTAAGTTCCAGCAAGTCCGGTCTGCTTTTCTCCAGATAGCCTACTACTGCTGCGGTTACGACTGCTGCAACAGGTCCTGCGGTGGCGAGATGTGCGAGCGACATTGCCGGTATGGATAGATTAAGCCCGTAGGGGCAGTATCCCGGAGCGATATATGGTTGAACTCCGAACTCTATCGCTGCGAATATCGCGGCAATATTTATTGCGATGTACGCAGCAATCGCTGATGATGCTATTTTACCCATTCGCCCTTCCAGAGCCCGGTATATGTAGTAGCCAGCAAATGGGAGCACGAAAGCCATATTAAAACAGTTCGCGCCCAGTGCGGTAATACCACCATCGCCGAAGAAGAAAGCCTGTATCACCAATGCCACTGTAACTGCGATTACTGCTGCCCATGGTCCAAGAATTATCGCGATTAATGTGCCTCCGACCATGTGCGCAGTTGTTCCATCAGGCACCGGCCAGTTGAACATCATCACGAGAAAAGAGACCGCGGACAGAACTGCGAGCATTGGCACCTCCTTTGGACCTAATTTCTCTCCTGCTCTCTTAAATGCAAAATACCACACCGGTATCATCACCGCAAACATCACTGCGCACGTCGCAGGTCCTAAATATCCGTCAGGTATATGCATCTCTCGCTTACCTCCTATTTTAATACATTTTATTTATATGAGGACATATATAAGTTTTTCTATTTATTCTTACTTAAAACGACAATAAATCTAAAAGATAAGATTTTAGCACGTTAACTACCTACTTCCTTTGGTACTTAAAGGAGATTATGCCCCCTCTTCGTCTCCATTTTGTTTTACAGGTCGTAGAGGTACGATATAGAGTTCCCCGTCGCTGTAGTTCACATTTGCCTCCACACCATAAACACGTTTGATATTATCGCGCGTGGGCACAGAAGCAGGGTCGCCGGCAGAAACAATCTTACGGCTATTCATCATTATTATCCTATCTGCGTATCGTGCAGCTAAATTAAGGTCATGGATAGCCATGATCGCCGAGATCCCCTTCTCTTTCACAATGCGTTTGATGATGCTCATCACTTCAAGCTGGTGTTTGATGTCAAGATTTGAGGTAGGCTCATCAAGCAAAAGGAGATCAGGTTCTTGTGCGAGTGCCCTCGCGATAAACACTTTCTGGAGTTGGCCACCACTAAGCTCGTTAATGTCTCGCATGGCAAGGTCTTCGATCTGCAACAGGTGAAGTGTCTCTAAGACCTTCTCAGTATCTCTTTCACTGGCTCGCCAGCCGAGATGAGGGCGTCTACCCATGAGAACCGCATCGAAGACCGTAGCAGGGAAGCCTCGGGAAGTACTCTGCGGGATGTAGCCCATTTTTTTTTGGCAAGTTCCATCCTGCTCATCCTTTTTATATCACGCGCATCGAGCAGTATGATTCCGCGCTGAGGCTTTAAGATCCTGTCAATACATCTGATCAGCGTAGATTTTCCAGCTCCATTTGGTCCCACCACGCTTAACATCTCGGATGCCGCAAGCTCTATGCATACCTCCTTGAGTATGGGCACACTTGCATAGCTGAACACAATATCCTGTACTTTTAGTTTCATCATTTTTATCTCAGTTCGCCTACCAGTACTCCCTCCTCCTTCTCATTATCAGGTAAAGGAATAAGGGACCCCCCAGGCAGGATGTTACTACTCCTACCGGTAGAATAACAGGTGCTATGATTCTCCGTGCAAT
>RXIE01000106.1 GCA_004212135.1 Candidatus Methanophagales archaeon ANME-1-THS
AGAAGAAAGGGAAAGAGAATAGCTGGTGAGACAACCATTTCTTCCATAATCAAATCAAGTAAGCTCTCTTTCTAAGGATTGCACTTAGAATGAGGAAAAATGGGAGGAAGTTATACTTTATATACAACAAAATTGCTTACGCTCCTATGCTACTTTCTTGGTAAAGCTTCTTTCTTTAGAAAGAAGGTTTGAAACAAATTTCTTTCCGAAAACGCTTTCTTTCTTAAAGAAAGGGTTTGTTTAAAAATGGAACTCCTTGAACGGCTCACTATCATCCCTGATCGAGCGCAGCAGGTGGTGGTCCTCACCGGCGCGGGCATCTCAGCGGAGAGCGGAGTGCCGATCTTCAGAGGCACAGGATCGATGTGGGAGGATCCCCTCGCGCGGAGGTTAGCTGCCAGGGCCGGTCCGCCCTGGAACACAAAAGCGACCTGGGAGTTTTACGAATGGAGACGAGCGCTCGTCGCTCGATGCGAGCCCAATACGGCTCATCGCACCCTCGTGGCGATGGAATCATACTTCACAAACTTCTGTCTGATAACCCAGAATGTTGATGGTCTCCACCGACGTGCAGGTAGCAAGAACCTGCTGGAACTGCATGGCAACATGTGGCAGGGACGATGCCCCTCGGATGGTGCACTCGTTGACCTACCTGATACGCCGCTATCGAGTTTACCGCCTTATCATAGCTGCGGCACCGCGTTACGCCCGCATGTCGTTCAATTTGGAGAACCGATCGACCCCACAATTTTAAGCGAATCCCTTAAAGCGAGTATGCGAGCTGATTTATTCTTTGTCATTGGCACCTCAGGTGTGGTTGCTCCAGCCCGTGATTTACCGCTCCTGGCGCTCAATAAGGGCGCGAAGGTCATCGAAATAAATAGGGAGGAAACCGTTTTAACGCCGCACGTTACGGTCTCAATCAGGGGCAAAGCTGCCGAGATACTGCCACGACTCTGGAACGAATTACTGGAAAAAGCTGGAGTACGCGATGCACCGAAACCTTATTAGAAGCTGATGAGATACAACAACCAACAAACCTGGCCACTTCGCGGAAGCTCTATCTCGGGGTTGCGTGCATGACCGGTTTCATACTGGGCGTGCTTGCAGGAGTATACCTACTCGATGGGTATGCTCTTGAGAAGCACGATGATAGTGTGACCCAGGTCTCGACCATCGATGCGCTCCTCAATGGCCTGTATGACGGCGTGCTACCCTACGGCGAGTTGAAGCGGTCTGGCACCTTTGGTATTGGCACGTTTGAAGCTCTCGATGGCGAAATGGTTGCGTTAGATGGCAATTTTTATCATGTTAAAGCTGATGGGGCTGTGTACAAGCTAGAGAACGCAGGAATGAATTATACCCAATTTCAGGACTATCTAGATGGCACGATGCGAGCGAAGAATATCTTTCACGCCGTTAAGCTCGAAGGCGCTTTTTATTCTGTGAAGACCCGAAGTGTTCCAAGGCAGGAGAAACCGTATCCCCCGTTAGTTGAAGTCACTGCTAACCAAACCATCTTTGAATTCAATGAGGTACGCGGCACCATCATTGGCTTTTACTGCCCGGATTACCTCGACGGGCTGAAGGTTCCGGGATACCATCTGCATTTCATCACTGAGGACCGAACCGCAGGTGGACATGTGCTTGAATTTCGGGTGAAGGATGCCCAACTCTCGGTCGATTATAGTTCACAGATCCGGATCATTCTACCAGATACAGACGAATTTAATCGTCTCGATTTAACCGAAAGTAAAAAGGAAGAGATAGAAGAAGCGGAAAAGTGAGTGCCCATGGGCTAACCGTTGCGATGCAGTATCGCTGTTCCCGTGATCCGTGAATGCTCATTCTGTTCATACGTACCATAACTAAAACCCGTATCCAAAAAGTCTATCTGCTCCGAGAGCTCATCTTTTAGGTAGATGACGATAAAAGTGCGAGCCGAAGTGACCGATGCAGATGCTGTCAGAACCTCCCTGGAGATCGAGTGCGATTCACTAACCTGCGAACTCAAACAGATCGTGGTACGCGAGTTCGGTTCGTTTTTAGAGCGGACACTTTCTGACTGCGCAGGCCGGGATTCGGTTAAGCTGCTCGTCGATGTTGCCAATGAAGAGGGAACGATCGCGATGATAGAAAGGGAGGGCACTTTATACGAGGATGATCTGAGACAGCTCAGTATACAGGATGCTTCGAGGTTCATCGAGCATTTCTGTGATGACCCGAGCATACCAGAGCAACTCTCTGCGAGCATTTTTGATGCTATTAAAGCTGTTTTTACCAGGAAAGGGTATACACTGCTCCGGTCTCGGCGCTACCATGATACCCGAATCAGTCTCTTCCGTCGGCTTGAAAAACACGAGTCATAAGATGCTAAAAATGTCCGATGAACTGGTGATTAACCAGACCAGAATAACACTGATCCAGGGCGATATCACCAACCAGGATACAGACGCGATTGTGAACGCCGCGAATCCATCTTTGAGGGGCGGTGGCGGGGTCGATGGTGCGATTCACCGGGCAGGTGGACGAGCGATCCTGGACGAGTGCACAAGGATTGTAAAAAATCAAGGACCGTTGCAAACTGGAAAGGCGGTTCTCACGACCGGTGGCAATTTAAAGGCACGATACGTGATTCATACTGTTGGCCCAGTCTGGCACGGAGGGACGCAGAACGAAGCTGAGCTGCTCACCAGTGCGTATCAGAAAAGTCTGAGATTAGCCACCACACATGGCTTGAGCAGTATCTCATTTCCTTCGATCAGCACGGGCGCCTATGGCTATCCCGTGCAGGAAGCAGCCACCGTAGCACTCAGGGCTGTGGCTTTATTTCTCAAGCACGAACCAACTTCACTTCGAGAGATAATCTTCGTCCTCTTTGATTCCCGAACCTACCAGCACTATCGCACTGCGTTAGAACAACTATCAGAAATGGTATAATAGCCTCGCTGGCTCGCCCTGCACTCTGAGGTCCTGATACGAACCGGCAGGCTCAGTGCATTCTTTTGCTATCCGTTTTTTTTTATCGGTACCTTTATATATCCTCTCTTCTTAAGGGCGAGGTATAACAAATGCCTCGTGAGAAGTGGAGTTCCCGGATTGGATTCTTGCTTGCCGGAATCGGGTCTGCGGTAGGGCTGGGAAACGTATGGCGGTTTCCGTATATCGCCGGCCAGAATGGCGGCGGTGCGTTTCTCATCCCCTATGTAATCTCCGTTGTTTTGCTCGGAATCCCGTTGATGATCCTCGAATTTGCCGTCGGTCGCCATTTCAAAGGCTCAATCGTTTCGTCGCTGAAGCGGATCAGGAAAGAGCTCAGATGGGTTGGTATGATCGTGATGATCGTCTCGGCACTGGTTCTCAGTTATTACCTGGTAATTACCGGCTGGACATTAGCATTTTTTTTGTTTACGCTCATTGGAACCAAGCTTGTCTTTGAAGATATTACTCAGAGCTACCTTTCACCCGTATTTTTTGCGATCGTGGGTGTTATCATGTCCGTCATTGTTGCGAGAGGTATAGGGCGCGGCATTGAGAAGACGAATAAGATAATGGTACCCGGCCTTGTCCTTCTTCTCGCCGTTATGGTCGTGTATGCACTGACACTCCCCAACGCCATGGACGGTATCTCCTTTTACCTCACACCTGATTTTTCTAAACTGCTCGACTACTCTGTTTGGACGGCTGCGTTTGGTCAAGCGTTCTTCTCGCTCTCCGTGGGTTCAGGAATCCTTCTTACCTACGGGAGCTACCTTGACGAGCGGGTGAGTTTGGAAAGTAACACGAGTATCATAGCAGTCTTCGACACCCTTATTGCATTCATTAGTGGCCTTGTGGTATTCTCAATCGTATTCTCCTTCAACTTTGAACCAGCAGCAGGACCCCAACTCGCCTTCGCAACCTTACCTCTTATATTCAAGGAAGCACCTTATGGCATCGTTTTAGGAGGCGTATTTTACCTTCTGCTCTTCTTTGCCGCATTGACTTCTGCGATTTCTATGCTCGAGGTGGGAGTAGCAGTACTCATCGATGAAACCTCGATGAGCAGATTGAAAGCAGCCTCTCTCTTCTCAGGCATCCTTTTTGTCCTCGGATTTCCAGCCGCATTAAGTTATTCACGCATGAGTCTTCAGATCCTGAACACGCCGGTTCTTGATCTTATGGATCGTTTATTCGGTTCTCATGGAACTATCTTCACCGCTCTCCTCACCTCTGTCGCCGCTACCTGGTTCTGCGATAAAAGAACGATTGTGAATCAGATCAACAAAAATACCAACTGTAATTTGGGCGGATTTATCTTCTTCCTCCTGAAATATATCATTCCGCTCGCGCTCTTCTATGTCTTAGTTGCAAGCATCATATTTTATGAGTAGCTGAAAATCTATGATGAGATAAAAGTAGTGTAGTCTAGCGCGAAATTGACATTACGGAGACGAACAGCTCACTTTTACCAGTTTAAGGCCTGGTCCAGATCCGCTATGATGTCCTCTGCATCCTCGACGCCGACCGAGAGCCGCACTATATCATCGGTTATCCCGACCTTCATCCTCACATCTCTGGGTAGACTCGCATGGGTCATCGATGCGGGATGTTGAATCAAGGTATCCACCGACCCGAGGCTCACGGCACGAGAACAGAGCTCAACGCGGTTCATGAGTTTGCGTCCAGCTTCCAGTCCGCCCTTAATACCAAACGAGAGCATGCCACTGAACCCGCTCATCTGCTTCTTTGCAATTTCGTGCTGTGGATGACTCTTCAAGCCCGGATATCTGACCCACGCGATCTTCGGATGCGCCTCCAGGAACTGAGCCACCTCCATCGCATTGCGCGCGTGCTGTTCCATTCTCAGATGCAGGGTCTTCAAACCCCGGATGCATAACCACGCGTCAAGTGGCCCTAAGGTCGAGCCCATATTATTAACCACCGACCTCATGCTCTTCACTACTGCTCTGCCTCCGATAACCACGCCCCCTAACAGATCAGCATGGCCACCGATATATTTGGTACTACTGTGAAGAACGATATCAGCACCTAAGGTCAACGGTCTCTGAAAGTAGGAGGTTGCAAACGTATTGTCCACGACCGAAAGCGCACCAATCTCTCGAGCCAGCTTTGATAGTTCCGCGATATCACAGATGGTCATGGTGGGGTTTGCGGGCGTCTCCAAGAAGAGCAGCTTCGTATTCTTCTTTATGCGTTGCTTCACTTCCTCGAGATCAGACGTATCAACGAAGCTGACCTCTATGCCGAATTTGGTGAGAATGGACGAGAAGAAGGTATAGGTAGAGCTGTAAACAACATCGTTTGAGAGAAGATGATCACCCTTCTGTAACTGAGAAAGGGCAACTGCGGATATCGCAGCCATGCCAGACGAGAAGGTCTGACCGGTCTCGCCCTTTTCAAGAGCTGCCATCTTCTGCACGAAGACAGCGTGCGTGGGCGTGTTTGGCGCTACGCGGATATACGAATAGCCGCTCTCTTTACCACTGAACTGTGCTGCTGCCCGCTCCGCACTCTCGAATACAAAGGTCGAGGTTTGGTATATCGGCGTTGTATGCGCTCCGTAGAGCGGATCTGGTGCTTCTCCCGCATGCACACAGAGAGTACCAACTTTCATCTCCTTCTTCATGATCTAGTCCCCATGTTAGTTTTATGCGTTTGATAAAGATAGATACTGGGTAAAGGAAGATCTTCGCTTCGGTTCCTCTCTTCACCGTTCATATCCCCAGTTCCTCTCGTGTTCGTTTCCAACTCTGCTCAAACTCCGCTCTTTCACTCGCTTTACCCCTCAACATCGTGATATTGTACTTCGCGGATATCAGTTGGAGCAGGGTGGCGAAGAAATCGGCATGTAATCGATCCAATTCTTTTTTACAGTACGCTTCGCATCGCATTAATTGATCCACTAGTTCTTGCGTTTTGTACTCACCTCTTCCCTCTAGCTGGTCGAGCACGAGATACAAGAAATAATCCAGACAATCGGCTAATAATCTGGCTTTATGGGGATTCATTTGCTCGGAGCCTGTAAACTCTTGATAAATCTCCTTCTGCAACCTCACGATATGCTTCGTCAGTTCCAGAAGGTTTACGTTATCCATTCGCCATCATTTCGGTTTACCAAATTCCTGCGCGAGCGCTTCTTTAAACAGGGTCGCGAAATGCAGGAGCCGCTTCTCTCTGCAATTCCGGTATTTCTCTCCCAAACCTCGTTTTGCCTCCTCTACAATTCTGTCAAAGGCCGCGGGATCATGTATATCAACACCCCGATTGTCATAGTACAGTAAGAGCCGCTTTAAATGAACTTCCGGATGCTGTTTGCTCCCCAGATAATAAGCGGTATACCTGATTTCTAAGCAATTGGATGATGGATCGATCCCGATAACTTCCAAATCCTGAGGACAGGATTTCTGGAGTTTTTTAGCTAATTTGTCTTTACATTCCTCCCGAAAACTCTCATCAGTTTTTAGTTTTTCTACCATATCCTTTGGTATTCCCGAAAAATCGTACGGGATTTTACATTGTATTTTCACACCCTTATACACTTCCTTGAAGATCACATCGTCCAAAAGTTCGCCCAGTTGCATGGTATTCTTCCTCCATTCAGATCAGCATACCTCGCTGCACCCTATGCATCAACGACGTGGCAGGCAGCTCAATTGCCCTAAAACAGCACGTTTGCTTCGTTTGATGACCGAGGTTTGCTGTTCATGCTGTTTGTTTATCCAAAGCGACTTATAAACTTTTCTCTTTTTTCTATCGCGTTTACGATCACAAAAGCGGCGATGGAAAAAGATTAGAATGAGCAGGTAGATCTGGTTATACAACGGCTAAATCTCCGGTTAATCAAATGAAAGAGCGA
The DNA here is from genome assembly GCA_004212135.1 of Candidatus Methanophagales archaeon ANME-1-THS. GTDB lineage: Archaea > Halobacteriota > Syntropharchaeia > Alkanophagales > Methanospirareceae > ANME-1-THS. Next base: position 6,860 of record RXIE01000106.1, read on the forward strand.
ATGCAGTTCATGCTCTCAAATCGGTACAAAATTGGAAAGATGGCCCTGGTATTCGCTCTGTTACTCTTTCTCTGTTACTATGGATATCACAAGGGGGACCGGAACACCGGGGACCGGGACTGCAGGATCATCTGAATAATGCTGAATTGTCGCATTTCTGTTTGTGAAGCTCAGAAAAATAGAGCGGTATGCGAGCCTCATCTATCTTGGTGCACTCTTGCCCGATACTTGGTGCGACCATTATAACGCTTTTAGAGAGCAGGAAAAAACCATATTCTTCGCAATGATAATTCCACCAGGGATACGGATAGCGCTCTCAACCGATTGTTCAGTCCCAGGTTTCTATGCAGGAGGGAGCTTGCCTACTATGTTCGATTCGAGATAATACAGTGCGCGAAGTTCTTCATCAGTCATCTCGGGAAAGACCTCGACTTCTCCCTTCATGAGCGCTTGCTCGTTCGCTTTCACCTTCGCTCTCACCTCTTCGGGCACTGCATCACCAAACGGTGCGAGCTTCACGCCTCCTTCTGCTAAGCCATACCACCAGTCCTGCCCCGAATACTCGTCCCAGGTGCCGTTGCGAGCCGCCTCCACGATATCCGTCATTATGGGCGTCCAGTTCCATACCGCGCCAGTTAAAAACACATGCGGGGCGAATCTTCTCATATCCGAGTGGTAACTGATATAATAAACCCCCTTCTCCTCTGCCGCCTCGCCAGGAGCGTAGGAATCAGAATGATGGGTGATAACGTCGCAGCCCTGCTCGATAAGTGAGATGGTCACCTTCTTCTCCTTGGGCGGGTTATACCACTCGCCGATCCATTCGACATGCACCGTTGCATCGGGATTTACCGCGGCAACCCCTCGGGCAAAGGCATTAATACCCCGCACTACCTCTGGTATCGGAAGTGCAGCGGCATACCCGATCTTATTCGACTTGGTCATCGCCCCGGCGACTATGCCCGTCAAGTATCGAGCTTCATACATCCGCCCGAAATAGATGCCCGCATTCGGTGCTTTCTTCTCGGTACCCGCGCCCCACATGAAGATCACATCGGGATACTCACCCGCTACCTCTTCGATTGATTCACCAAACTCCCAACTGTGACAGAAGATTACTTTGTTGCCTGCTTCTGCGTACGCCCTCAGGATCTCTGAGGTATGAGGACCGACTGCATCCTCGCGTTCGGAGAGGTTGATATAAGGAAGCGCTTCAGCCATCGCCTGGGCCCCTCTGTGCGCTTCGTAGGTCCAGCCATAATCCCCAATGTGACCAAAGTGCAGGACTGCTACTTTTAACTCAGATGCTCGTTCCTCCCACGACGGAGTGGGATACCTGATGGAGCCGGTGGCAAAATGCTCTGGCCAGATCGTGACGATACTCCCTCTTTGAATCTGAACAACGGACATGGGGTTATAGATGTCCATCCCCCGCTCATCGAACTTAATCCGTCCATAGAACGTCATTATGTCCATGGATGCCAGTGCTTCTCTCACCTTCTCACGATTAACAGCAGCCGCATCTTCCAGAGCGAGTTGAAAGGCCACCCCACAGGCACTCGCGGCTGCTGCATGATAATCAGGGGTTTTGTTATACCGGGCACGGAAGAGCTGGCTATAATCTTTGGCACTCCCGAAGACCGGGCCATAGTAAGGGGAATCAGTGGTCCACTGCGCGGTACCAAGTATATACTCAGCATCTTTTCCCAACCGGATGGTAAACGCGGGATCAGAAGGAGCTATCAGTACACCAAATAGCTCAGGACTCAACCCGACCTCTTTCGCGGCGCTCACAAACACGACTGCCTCTTGAAAGTGCGCGGAAAAGAGCAGGATATTCGGCTCGTCTTTTTGTACCTCGGTCAGGATGCTCGTGAGTTCATTGGTATTTTCGAAGGTTTTTAGGGAGACAGTATCAAATCCCAACCGCTCGGCATGCTGTTGCGCACCGGTAGCCGCACCACACGGAGAAGAGATCACCTGCTGAGATGATCGCGACCTTCTTCGGCTCTGGCTCGAGTCGTGCTGCGCCCTCTAAGAGCGTTTTGAAGTAATCACCAGCGAGGCTTATGACTCCGAAGGTGTACCTGAAGCCTTGCGCGAAGATCGTCTCTGAGGCACCCCCGCCCTCGACCATAGGAACTCGATATCGCTCGGCAATTGCAGCCGCTTCGAACGTGCAGTCGCTTCCATAAGGACCTAAGAGGAGATCGACATTGTCCTCGACAATGAGCTTCTCGACCAGTGACGCGGTCTTTTGAGGATCGCTTTCGTCATCGTAGTAGAGGATCTCGACGAGGTATTGATCGTTCCCGATGAGGATTCCGCCCTGTGAATTGACATGCTCCTTCCAGAGCTCATACCCCTCCCTGGTGAGTTTGCCTTCCTGCTCCCGTGCGCCACTTAAACTCAAGGCACAGCCGAACCGAATCGTCTTTGGCTCCTCTTTGAGTACCACAATGAGAGATACTGCGGTTAATACAACAACGACGAATAACACGAGCAATACCGCTCTTTTTATTGACTGTTCCATCCTCGAAAAATCCCTCTAGCCTACGTAAGTAACCTCTCTCGACATAAAACCTTTTCAAGTATCCTCGGTTAAGATAACCCGGCAGCGGGCTTCTGTCTCATCAGCCACTTGTTTTCTCAGGTCTTTGACAGTCAACACCCTCGGTAATGAGTTTTGTACCATTCAGCATGCTAATCGCGAGCACTGAGCATCGCCTTTTTACCGAGAAAGAATGAATATCTGAATATGCAATATGCGCTCTTGGCGCAGTCTTTACGAGCAGAATGAGGTGGTAAAATGGAGCATAAAGAGGTGATCGGGATGAGCGAGTTTGCAAACCTGGACCTGCGGATCGGGAAGATTCTGAATGCTGAACGACTCACGGGAAGCAGGAAGTTAATCAAGCTCAGGGTGGATGTCGGGGATGAGCAGAGACAACTTGTTGCGGGGATTGCAGCGGAGTATACGCCGGAGAGTTTAATCGGCAAACTCGTGCCGGTTTTGGTCAATTTGAAGCCGGCAAAGCTCATGGGTGTCGAAAGTCAGGGCATGATATTGGCTGTGGATGTCAACGGAAAACCGATTTTACTGCATCCGGATAAGGAAGTGCCCGCGGGCAGCAGCGTCCACTGAATACACATGAGCCCGGGAGACCAGCAGGCAAACGAAGCGATTGACGCGAGCCTGTACGGGCATCGAATCTCCGAGTGGCAGCAGATACGACCGTTAGCGCACTGGATGGTCTTTTTCGATCCGGTTACAAGGGTAGCATATTCGCACCGGGATTATCTCGCTGAAGATGTCCAGGCAAGACTGGTGCCGAGGTTGGCGTTTGAGTCGCACAGTGAACGGGCGTACTTCATAGTTGACCAGAACGAGCTCATGGAATACAAAGGTCTTACATGGCCCTATAGCGATAGGATAGTGCCAGCAAGCGGTCAGCCCCGAGGGTTGCTTTTGAAAGAGCATGGCGCGCGAGAGGCACGGGCGTTAACCGACATTGCCGGCCGGGGAGGCTCTGTCAAGGCTGAATATCATGATGCCGGGTTCGCTCTGCTTAAACGCGCACCGATAGCGGTAAAACCGCTGACTGCTGAGTGGGAAAAGGAACATGGAAAAGAGGTAGACGGTGAGATTGTCCAGTATGGTGTGCTCAAACGCTGGGGCGACGATTATATCCCGTTTATCAGACTCGATCTCTTCCAGATAGTGCGCGAGCTTGCCAATTTTGAGGGTATTGGCTATGTTGAGCTTCTTTCAAATGCAATGGAGCGATTCGGAAGCGTATTAAGAACTGCCCATGAACTGGGAATTTACCATTGCTTCACGCATCCGGGCAATGTGGACGCGCATGGTAACCTGATCGATTATGAACATGCGATATACCGGGACGAGATTGCGTGTATACAACAAACGAGGGAACCAAAGTCAGAAGACGCGGAGTTCTTTAGTGAAGCGTGCCTGAGGTTCCGGGACATCGACCTCTTCTTCGGGGGCTCGCGCGCGCTCCTGAGGAGATGCCAGGAACGGTTTCAATTCACGCGTGAGGAATTGATGCTGCACATAAAGTTCTTACGAGAGAATATTGCGTTATCAGTCGGTATTCCGGTTTTCGAGCTCCTTGCACATTTGAATATCGGATTCTATGCGGATACGTTAAAAAAATTGCGAAGCGAAGACCAGCGGCGGGTAATCGCGGCATTTATTGAGGCTTATTGTGACGCGGATCAACGTGACATGGTAAAGCAAGAAGTCTTTTTGAGGCTCGCACGAGATGGAGAATGGACTGAAGCGGTCAGTGGCTGCATCACTGATCCTGAACATTGGACGGATATACCTGCCAGACAGCTATCGAGCGAGTTCATATTGGATCTCTGGACCAAACCGCCGCTCAAACCATGATGCGTTGTGTGCGGATGCTCGCATTACCTTTATTAGAGAGGAACGGTGACCAGAAGTTATGCCGAAGTGGGAGATTCATAACAAATGGGCTGAGAAGCTGGGACTCCCCACAGAGATTTCAAACTTTGTCAACCAGTTAAGCGACTTCCCTGAGCAAAGTCAGGCGTTCAGGGAGTTCTGCGAGCGCCGAGGCGCAGAAATAATCATGCAATTAGTACAGAGGTGCGATTTCGACCGGATAATGAGGATTCCCAAGTACCTCCAGGTTGTATTCGCGCGAGAAAAAGGGAGCGAATATCTCAGCGCGTGGTATTTGCATTATGCCCTGGATTATATCCGAATGGCACCTGCATTAACGCCTCGCGAGGTCCTCAACCGGATCGAGGAACGATTTGAGCCCTGTCGAGAGTTAGAAACCATAAAAAAGTTCGTACTGGAGAATGCAGAAGAGATCGTACGGGATTGCCGAGCGTAAACTGAATCGTTTAGTATGTTACTCTTTTTTTGTGCTTGCGGTGGTTGAAGAAGAGCAGCAGGCCGATTATCGCCGCAACGGGAATGGCGATGGAGGAGAATTCTGGTATCACCGTCTCTGGTTCATGAGTCTTCATAGCGTATACATGGAAGCCTGGAACCTCGTCTTTCGGTTTGGAGCCCTTTGTGAGGTTTGCTTCTCCCGTTACAGTAATTCCAGAGGTTTGCTCGGCATCGGTTAGGTAAATTCTGACTCCCACATAGTTGCTCCTTGCAGTTTGCTCTGGGAGAGATATTCCATTAACAACGATATCCTTGAGGACGGTTTCGCCATTTTCTGATGACCCTTTAGCAATGAGTGTTATGTACTCAAATGCCTTTCCCTGTGCGTATGTGTACTGTAGTGTGGTCTGGCTCGCTCCTGTGCCTTGCGTGTACGTTACTTTGCCCGTGCTCGGGTCATAGCTCACTGAGAAGGGTTTCCATTCACCATCTGGCCATACCACATTGTTTTGGGCTACAACGGTCTCTGGACCTCCGCTAACGTTCCAGATCGCGTTCTTCCACCCGGTTCCGCCATATCTTCCCGTCGTGAAGAAGTCTTTGTGTATCGCTCCATTCTCATCTTTCAAGCAGTCCCAGCCATCACATTGGTCTGTGTAGTTTCCATCTTAAACCCGTCTAATCGAGCCTTTAATCCAGATCTCGCCAGCTTGCATCTCCCAGCCAAATAACTCCCCGGCATCACCTAAGAGAATGATCCTTCCCCCTTCCATCAAATTGCCGACCGCATTTTTTGCGTTCCCCTTTACAACGATTTCGCCCCCACGCATAGACTGTCCAAGCCAATGCTCGACATTTCCTCCGATTGTGATCGTCCCACCTTTCATGGACCGCCCGACGTAATTACCCGCATTACCATGCACTATTATTTCTCCGTTTACCATCTCCAAACCAAGTAAATCACCTGTGTTTCCCGCTATAGTTATCGTTCCGCCCGTCATGCCCTCACCGATCCAGTATCCCGCATTTCCTCGTATCATAAGCTCGCCCCCGCGCATGTGTTTGCCCGCGCTACTTGCTACATTTCCGGTTACGAGCATCCTCCCGCCCACCATCTCGTAACCGCCCAGATTCCCTATATCACCTTCTATTACCAGCGCTTTCCGGTTCCGGTATCCTACCGAATTGAGTCTCCTCCCGATATCCGGTACCTGAAGGGTAATCTCATCTTCTCTGACGTTATTGCTCAGCGCCGAGAGGTACAAACCGGTATACGAGAAGAATTCCGCCGCTTCAAACGCTTTGAGACTCTTAGAGAAGAGAGAGAGATCCTGTGTGGTATAATCCATGAGTCGCGCACCCTCCTCCGCTTTCTGGTATGCTGTATCGGGTGTATCCGCTCCTGTTATGCTTTTAAGCCATCCTTCATAATGAGCCCGGATCAGGTCCATAGTTCCTCAAGAACCTCGCTCAGGAAAGCCCACACGCTCCTTTATGGTTCTTCTCCATCTCTCGAGCTGCTGTAGCAGCGCGATCCGCTCCCCGATCGTCAATCGTACATCATCGCCCCGCAAGGTCTCTTTGTATCGCTTTATCTCGTCTGCAACCACCCTGAGTTTTTCATCTGCTCGTACGATCCACTCGATCTTCTCCAATCGCCTTCTGAGCTCCTTTGTGAGGTAAAAGGGAAGTTGAGCGATTAAACGGTTAAACGCATATTCCAGCTCCTGAATATCCGCCTCGCTCAGAGGCTCTGCCAGATATACGAGCCTCACCGCCTTGTTACCGATTCGCATAACCTCTTCATGGATCCAGACGAGGGCGAGGAGAAGCATCACGTACCATTATCTATTAAAATTCAACATGGAAAAATGTAGCGGCATAGCCTGTATTCAAGAAGCGCGGTCTCTAAAAATTGCTGACCGCATCACCCGCAACTACTTAGCGTCTGAATATCGAACTACCCCGTTTATACCGGCCGATTAATTCCGCCTGGTCGAGTATGTGCCCTTTCATAGCGTTTTCCAGGGCTGCTTTGTCCACCCGTCCGCTCAAACCGAGCACTTTGTCCAGCGCGTAGATCTTGAAGAAATATCGGTGCGTCCCGGACGGCGGACAGGGCCCGCCATAATCCTTCCGGCCGAAATCATTCATCCCTTGCGTTCCTGGAATGCTGTCCTCTTCGATCCGATTGACAACAGGAATGTCATAAACCACCCAATGGACCCAGGTTCCTCGAGGTGCATCCGGATCATCGACGATTAACGCCAGGCTCTTCGTGCCCGCAGGAATCTCCTCGATAACGAGTGCGGGATTGGTATCCTCTCCGTCAGGGGTACATTTCTTGGGAATCAACTCATTATGCTTAAACTCCGGACTCGTTAACTTCATCCTTTCTCCCTCCCTCAGGTATATCAACGCTGAGGGGCTTTATAAAACCTTTGCTCCCTGGTCGCATAAGGTAAACATGGATACTCTCGGTGGACGCAGGAACCTCACAAAGGCAAAGGAGCATCGAAGTCGAAGATATTTATCGGCAGAGCTCATTCAGTGCCTTAACAGATTATGAGATCCATGAGACATTTAACGTTGCGATTGTGCAGCCATCTTTTTAAACCCTAGTGGGTAGTGCTCCGCTGGACTTGGTAACGTGTCAGAATTACAAATACTATGATCGAACTGACAATCCCCACCGGGATACCGACGAAGAGTGAGAAGTAGATTATCTCCTCGAGTAACCAGGCAACGAAGAAGGTTACACCGATGAACGTGAAGATGGAAAGAAGGATCCTCAGTGCGAACTTTAGCAGGTTTGTCGTCATCGTCGGTTCTCGCTACCTACTACCACGTTCATACCACCTCGTTCTTAATAACCCTTATCGTTCATACGTTTGGGAAGACGTTCACCATCAATCCCACCTATTATGGATGAAGGAGCGACCTGCACCGTTCGCACAGTGTTGCTGGTTTTGCCTTCGCTTCGTCGAGCGAATTGGAGAACTGCATCACGCAGTCGTTCGTGCAGTGCTGGAGCCCAAGGACATGCCCCATCTCGTGGATCGCCTCCTTATTCACCAGCTCGAGTGAATCGAGCCGGTACGTGGAGAGCACCGCAGCGTTACCCGGGTGCGCAAGACCAAATACAAAATTCATGCCCGCGACGTATAAGTCATCGCTGACGATCCATAACGACAAAGCATCTCTGCGTACTTGCAACCGCCTGATGAGATACTTCAGGAGCTGTGAGGCATTATGCTGCCGTCTCAGTGCATTATACGCGCCCATTACCGCGGCGGGATCTAAGTAAAGCTCCTCATCTGCCTTTAATCCGAAAACAGTGTTAAGTGCTTCTTTTACTGATGCCACCAGTGCCGCACTCTTCGTATCATAATATAGCCGGAACATCGTTCATGACGCGCCTCTTCATTTATCAAGGGTATACGATGATCAATTAAGAAACTAATATCAGTGCGCAGCTATATACCCTCAGTGAGTACTAAAAATGAGCAAAGACCGGATAAGGAAAGCGGTACGAAGAGGGTATGCGAACATCGTTTATAAGGAGCGTTCCTGTTGCGCGCCGGTGAGTCCCTGTTGCGATACTTTGATCCGGATAGAGGAGATCAGCAAGCGGGTGGGATATACCGATGAGGACCTCAAATCTGTCCCTAAAGGTGCGAATCTCGGGCTTGGCTGTGGTAATCCGATTGCTCTCGCATCGTTACGAGCAGGGGAAACGGTTCTTGACCTTGGCTCAGGCGCGGGTTTTGACTGTTTCCTCGCAGCCCGTAAGGTCGGGAAGAGCGGACAGGTCATTGGTGTGGATATGACCCCGGAAATGGTGGATAAAGCGCGTGAAAATGCACGAAAAGGCAGTTATGAGAATGTAGAATTCAGGCTCGGCGAGATTGAGAATATACCCGCTGCAGATACTTCGGTCGATGTGGTCATCTCGAATTGCGTCATTAATCTTTCGCCCGAGAAAGAACGAGTCTTTAAGGAGGCATATAGGGTGCTTAAACCCGGCGGACGGCTGATGGTATCAGATATCGTTCTGGTTAAAGAGCTCCCCGGGGTGATAAAAAATTCGATTGACGCGTATATCGGCTGCCTTGCAGGTGCGATCATGAAGGACGAGTATATCGAAACGATACGAGCGGCAGGTTTTCACGACATCAGGATACTTGATGAGGCTCAATTCCCCAGTGCGTGTATAGCAAACGATCCAACCGCTCAGGTACTCATTGAGAGGATGAAGCTTCCGCAAGACAAGTTAGCCGAGATTGGCACCTCTGTTCTCAGCATAAAGGTGTCCGCAAAGAAACCAGGCTAAACTATACGTTCTTTTGATCAATCTTTTCTTTAGAAAAGATTGATTGATGGGGCAGCCCAGATTTGAACTGGGGTCCATGGCTCCCAAAGCCACGAGGATAGACCTGGCTACCCTACTGCCCCTCCGTTGTATAACTTAGGATATATTGATAAGAAGCTTACATATAAAAGAGCAGTAATTCTGAAACAAAACGATGAAGGCCCGATCTCTGGCATTCCCCGAAGGTATCTTGAAAACAGTTCTTGGACGTGGCTACCAGATCCATCCTGAGGCTTTAAGGCTTCTTGAGGCACAGAGCGAAGAGAAAGTTCGTGAGGTTCTGGACTCCTTCTCAGAGAGGTATCCTGATGCGATTGTTATTGAAGCTCAGCAGATAGAAGCGCTTCTTGAACCGCCACCAGTCGAGCAAGCTCCGGAAACCACTGAGTTTAAGACAACACTTATCGGAGAGATAACGCAGATGTACGATGGCAGTGGTCTGATCCAGCGGTGCCCGAAGTGCGATCGATGGATAATCGATAACTTTTGCATGGTGCACAGCGATGTCGAGGGGGTCTGGGATCTGAGAATCAAAGCCCGGTTTGATAATGGGCAAGAACGATACACCCTAATTTTCAAAAAGGAGGTAACGGAGAAGATTGCGAGGCTCACACTCGCGGAAGCGAAGCTGTTAGGAGAAGCCGCAACACTCGAACGAATAGGGCACGCGGTGCTCGGTAAGCGGTTCGAGATCGGGGGCGATAAGCTCAAAAGTGGTAATAATTTCCTGGTAAAAGCGATTAGAGAAGTAAAATAGAAAATGGATGACGCCAAGACCATCCAGGCGAGCTTTCAGAAGCTTTATGAGAAGCTGAGAAGTGCAAAGGAGGTTTCTGAGGAAGATGTACGGGTGGCATTTGTGCGAAGTGGCATTCTCGAAGCGCTCGGTTACAAGGGTGAGCCAGAAGACGTACGTTACGAGCAACAAGTAAGAGGCAAGAGGAGCGACCTGCTCGCCTTTGACAACTATTTGAATGTTGTTTTTGTCGTTGAATTTAAACGACCGACCGAGCTTGACGTAGATCGCGATTTTGCGCAACTCTGGGATCGGTATGTGAAACCGCTCAGAGCGAAGTATGGACTGCTTACCGACGGGCAGGAGCTTCTGATCTATGCACGAATAAACTCGAACTGGGAACGAAAATTGCACATAAATCTTGGCGAGATTACTATAACCCAATGCGAAGAGATATACGAGTGGTTACAAAAGCCGCAAATTGAACGAACAAGGATTGAAGCAGTGCTCGGCTATTTCGAAGAGTTTGATAAACCAGACGAAAAAGTGAACTTATCCGAGGAGATAGCACAGCAGCATTTCTTCGACAGCTTCGAGTTGAAAGAGGGCTCTATATTCGTGAATCTGGTACAAAGGACGATAGCTCTGTTTGATTTCGAATTGGATCGCTCAAAATTTCTCCAAAGCGCCTACAACTTCTGGAAGGTTTCGTATGCGAAGAAGCTGGAGAAAGTGCCAGAAAGCTGGCGAAGGATAATGAATACAATCGGGCTCGAAGTAAACGAAGAGAATCTCTTCAAATTCATGTTCTGTCTGGAAAGCGCGTATTCATTATTCACCCGATTGATTCTGGCAAGGCGTGTGAGG
>RXIE01000043.1 GCA_004212135.1 Candidatus Methanophagales archaeon ANME-1-THS
TCTTCATTTCTTCGAAAGCTCGATTATAGCCCCTTCCCCTTCCGGATCATCTGTCCCTTCTCTCATTTGACCACCTTGATTTAAGAATATATATTCTCTCTAAGTTAATATGTTTCATCGGCGGATATGGATGAGTGAGCTAGATGGTTAGATCTGAAGTAACGGGGCTCCGCCCCGTTGACCCCGAAAACCCTGTAAGGGTTTATTATAAGGAGCACGCTCTCGGAATAGTAGTGCTGGCATTGCTGGTGGATAGCTCAGGCACCGCTCCAGTTGAGGAGTGGAAATCCCGATACGATAAATTAAGGCAAGAATTCAAGGACTATATCGAGACCAGTCGAAGAAATGAAGAGATAAAGAGACAGGAGCTAAAAATAGACTCTGCAAAAAAGCTGCTAGTCGTGGCTGATTCTTTGAGCCGTATAACCGCGGTATACAATCCTATCTCCTGTGATATTGTAAAAAATTATTCAGAAAATCTCAAGAAGAATATAGATGTAATCTACGGTCAATTGCTTTCAGCTTCAGGTCTTACCCCAATAGAGCCGGCAGCAGGCGATAAGTTCGATGATAGAATGCATACCGCCATTGGATTGGAGTACGGCACAGCATATCCTGAGAACTCGGTCTTTCGCGTGATAAGGAAAGGATACCGCATTGGAGATAACGTCGTTAGACCAGCCGAAGTGGTCATTTCAAAGCGACCCGTGGAAGTAATCAAGATCAAAAAGCCGGGCTTACGGGATCGCATCCTCAGATGGATTAGCCCCGCGAAGCTCAGATTTGCAGAGGTAAACCAGAGGATGAATGAGTTTGAGCGCATACAGAAAGAGAAGGTCGAAAGACTTACACAGGATATAACCTCTCTGAAAGATATAATAACACAACTGGAAGCAAGAAATAAAAGGGTAGATGAACTTGAACGCGTACAGAAAGAGAAGGTCGAAAGACTTACACAGGATATAACCTCTCTGAAAGATATAATAACACAACTGGAAGCAAGAAATAAAAGGGTAGATGAACTTGAACGCGTACAGAAAGAAGAGATCGAAAGGCTTAGGAGGGACATAGCAACTCTGAAAAATATGATAATGGAACTGGAAGCGAAGAATGACAAAGTAAATGAGTTCGAATGCATGCAAGAAGAAAAAATCGAGGAACTTACACAGGATATAAGTTCTCTGAGAAGCATGGTAATAGAACTTGAAGAGAAGTTAAAGGAACAAGCACTGCTTCAAAGCGGGTATCATGAATATCAGGAGAATGCGGTGTTTAAGAATAATCAAGAATAATAAAAATAAGAGGGAGATGGATGATGGATAGGGATATATTAGGTATAGACTTCGGAACCACGAACTCAAAGCTGGCGTACATGCTGCTGGACGAGCCAGTGATGATCGAGAACAGCGAAGGAAAGAAGGTCACACCCTCCGTAGTTTATTTCAAGAGCGAGGGTGAGGTTATAGTAGGTGAATTAGCCAAGCGAAATATGGTCGTGCATCCTGAGAGTACTGTGAGTTCTATTAAGAGGGAGATGGGGACAGACTTTAAGAAGGAGATCGGGCGGTACAAATTCCCGCCTGAATACATAGGAGCATGTATATTCAAAAAACTTGCCGATGATGCAGAAAAACGGGTTGGGAAACGGTTTGTTGATGCCGTAGTATCGGTCCCTGCGAATTATTCTGATGCCCAGAGGCAGTCAATCAAGGATGCGGCAGAGATTGCAGGGCTTAATGTCTTGAGGATGATAAATGAGCCTACTGCCGCGGCGTTATCATATGGGATAAGAGAAGACCGCGATAGAAGGGTACTGGTTTATGACTTTGGAGGAGGAACGTTTGATGTAACTATCCTTTCCGTTACATCAGGCTTCTTTGACGTGGATGCAAGCGCAGGCGAGCATAAGCTCGGAGGTGATGACATAGATGCGCGTATTGAGGAGCATGTAAGTAAAAGATTATACGAGCAACTTGGCGTTGACGTGAAGAATGATTTAGCGCTTCATGCAACGCTCCGTGAAGCCTCGGAGGAAGCAAAGATCACGCTATCCTCAGTAGAGAGCACGACAATCAGCATCCCTTTTGTGGCTGCAAACAAACCGCCGTTCAGTATGGTATTGACCCGCACACAACTTAACAGTATGATATCCGACCTTATCGAGCGTACGAAAAAGCCAGTTGAACAGACATTGAATGATGCATCGCTTGAGAAAGGCGAGATAGATGATATATTGCTCGTAGGTGGTACAACGCTCATACCAGCGGTGCGTGAATTCGTAACAGAGTATTTTGGAAAAGAACCTCTTAAAGGTGATCCCTATGAAGCGGTCGCACTTGGTGCTGCTATTGCAAGCACAGAGTTCATAGAAGAGAAGTCAAGGATTGCGAAGAATATAGAGATAAGTGACGTGATCTCAAGCTCATTGGGTGTAGAGACAGCAGATGGTACGGTCTCAAGGATAATTGAGCGGAATACAAAGATCCCAATTGCACGGACACGTAATTACACGAATGCCTGGAGCTTCGTGGATAAGGTTGTTATTCCCGTATACCAGGGCGAAGGAGAATATCCTGAGGATAACGAGTTCCTCGGAGAATTCTGGATATCCATAGAACCTATGCCCATCCACCAGAACAAGATAGACGTTACCTTTGAGGTCGGCAAGGAGTTCGGTATACTGAACGTCACCGCAAAAGATGCTGATTCGGGCAATCAGCGTACAGTGAAATTAGAAGCGAGGAGCAGGCTTTCGAAGAAGGATAAGAATAAATGGATGAAGAAGCTGCTCGGTGTTGAGAGCGTACATGTAGGTATAATAAATACGTCGAATGAGGTTACTTTGGACCTCTATCTTAACCCGTGGGAGAGAGTATCAGACCTCAAGAGGGAGCTGATGGAGAAGGGCGTTATCGGGGAGAATGAGACGATCTTCTATGAAGATATGGAGCCTGAGGATGCCCAGAGAATATCAGATCTTAACATGACGAGCGGCAGCGTGATAGAGATAAGGCGAAGAGATGAGTAAGAGAAAGAAAAAACAAAGAACTGAAGAGATACAGGTTATAAAGCAAGAGATACCAATTCAGGATGATCCATACTGGAAGGTAGCCAGTATTTATATGGATAAGCATCGGGTCGGCAGGTTCATCAGTAGATTCGAGCGATTTGAAGACCTGCATCCGGAATGGACGGACTGGCTTATGAACGGCATGCCTACCTATTACTGCGTCCTCGGTGTTGAGAGAGGGGCACCAAAAGACCAGATCGAGCAAGCTTATGAGAGAAAATTGAAGTTCTCAAGCTATCCCAGAGAGGTGATCGGGGAGGCATTCGATGTATTGAGCAGCTTCTTC
>RXIE01000044.1 GCA_004212135.1 Candidatus Methanophagales archaeon ANME-1-THS
ACGAGTTTCTCCTCATCCGCTTGAGGGGCGGCACTCGCTGGTTCGATCAAGGGAATCTCTGGAAGTGCACTAATACTGCTGATGCCACTAAGAGCCACTGCTGTCCCGAAAGCAGTCAGTTTGGTGAAGGTTCGCCTTGACATCTCGATCCCCTCAAGGATCGAGTTCGCTTCTCCTCCCATTTTTCATCACCTGAGGTAAGTAAAGAGTAACCTTATATAAGCTTTTCGTTATTATTTGATACTTTTCGTATCAATATTACATGATTCGTGAAGACGGATGAAGGAAAATAGAAAATTATAAATAGGAAAAGGGAGGAAGAGCAGATAGATGCAAACCAATGAAGGTGCACGAGCAGCACCCGGGCGACAAGTATTTTGTGAGAAGAGGTAAGAGGGTGCGCTCATGCATTTCTCCTAATAAGAGAGGTGGTATATAAGTTTTTCTATTTTCGTACTAAAATGACGAAAATCGTTAAACCGAGGAGGATATCCCGGCATGGAGCGAAAGTGCAAGCATGAGTATTGGAAGATGCGGTGCCATCTTGAGGCGCTCAGTACACTTCCCATTGATGAGGTAGACGCACAGATCATACGGATCTTGACCGATGACGCACGGATATCCAATGTGGAGATCGCACGAGAGATCGGTGTGAGTGAAGGGACGGTAAGGAGAAGAATAGACCTCTTGATCGAGAAAGGAATTATTCAAGGATTTGTAGCGGTGACAAAAGTATCGGAATCCTGCATCAAGGTGTTTATCCGTTTAGAAGTCGAAGAAACGAGATTGGAGGAGCTTGCTGATAAAATCAGGAATCACAAATCGGTTGTGGCGTTATATCGCTTGAATGGTGAGTACAATCTGCTGTGCGAGGCTATGTTTCCTTCACTCATGGAAATGCAGCAGTACGTTGATACGTGCACGAAGCTTGATGGAATCTTTAAATCAGAAGTGCAACTCGTCGTAGGTTCATACAAGAAGTGTTTCTGGACCGGGGTTTAGTGTTTCTCTTGCTTCTCTCCTCTTTCTTCTTTCCTCTTCTCTCCCCAGCTCGTTCATATTCGTCAAAACCGCTTTGGCAATGCTCGTTCATGCAGCCTCACGGCGAGGAACAGGAACAATGCGGCATATACGAACAGCGCCGCGAAATCAGCGTACAGGGGATAATAAGCATAGCCCTGAATGGCGTACCGCGCCAGATCAGTGAAATAGGTCAGTGGTGAGAGCGATGCTACCGCGACACCCCAGCCCGGCATTTGGTCCACTGGGATGAAGATACCACTGATGAAGATCACGGGGAACTTCACAAAGGTGGAGAGCATCATGATGTTGGAGACCAGGCTCGTCGGCGGTGCGGAGAAGAGCAAGCCGAGCGCTGAGAAGCAGAACGCGGCGAGGATAACCGCGATAGCTAAGATGACCGGACTCTTCACGCTAACACCGAGTGCGACGCCCACAGCAACCGGAACTGCCGAGATGCACGTACCAAATATGAAACTGGCGAGTATATCGCCAACGATCAGGGTTCTCACGGTTACGGGGCAGGAGATAAGCCGTTCAAGTGTCCTCATCTGCGTCTCCCACGGCATGATCACCGGCGAGACCGAGGTCGAGGTGAAGAATATGGTCATCGCCACCAGTCCGGGTATAAGAAATGCCGCGGGTAAATTTCGGCCGATGTAAAAGGCGAGGAAGAGGAAAAGGGGGAATAATACCCCGAAGATGACCACCGGGCCCTTGAAATAATACATCTGAATGTCCTTCCTGGCTATCGCCCAGATCTTACTGCCCATTCGAGCCTCCTGTCAGTTTCACGAAGACGTCCTCCAGCGAGGGCGGTTGAACGTTTAAACTCAGTATCTTCAACCCGTTAAGCGTTGCAAATCCCACAATCGCGCGAATCACGTCATGGGGCTCGGTCGTATAAATCCGGTAGGTGTCACCAGCACGCTCGACCTTGAAATCCAACCTGCTCAGATCCACCGCTCTGTCGAGCCTCACCTCAACAGCCACTGAGCCCCCTATCCGGGTTCGCAAATGCTCAGGGCTATCAACAGTAACCATTTTTCCCTTGTTTATTATCCCCACGCGATCGCAGAGCTCGCCCACCTCTTGCATGTTGTGCGAGGTGAGGAAGACCGTTTTGCTCTCTTCCTGGAGCTCCTTTATCCTCTGCCTGATCGCTCTCGCACTCTGCACATCCAGCCCGCTTGTGGGCTCGTCCAGAAAGAGAACTTCTGGATCGCTCACCAATGCCATGGAGAGCATAAGCCTCTGCTTCATGCCCTTTGAGAAGCCCTTCACCTTGCTCGATCGCCGTTCATAAATCCCGAATTCCTTGAGTAGCGTTGTTGCTCTCCGCTCTCCCTCCCGTCGTGGGATGCCATAAAGCGAAGCGATGAGCATCAGGTTTCCCCATGCGGTCAGATCGGGATAGGCATTCGCCGTCTCAGGCAGAACGCCGAGTACTTCCTTCACTCGCTTCGTTTCGCTCTCGATATCGCGCCCCATCACGCGTGCCTCGCCGGAATCAGGCTTTATCACGCCGGTGAGCATTCGTACAGTGGTCGTCTTCCCCGCACCATTCGGGCCGAGGAACCCGAAGATCTCGCTCGTATGCACGCTGAACGATACAGAATCAACCGCTTTAAGCCCCTCAAAACTTTTGCTCAGATCCTTAACTTCTATCGCGTCCATCTACACCCTCCAGCAGGTCTATCACGATCCGCCGTGATTTCAGTCTCCAGACCTTCTCAGGAGCGCCTCCTCCTTCATCTTTATATCCCGCAACCTCGATTACATCCGCCTTCTTCAGTTCTGAGAGATGATAATACAAGCAGGAAGCACTCGTTTCTTCGTCCTGTGCCCGTAAGCATTCCTGTATTTCCTTCGTGCTCTTTGCGCCTTCGCCAATGCAATCGATAATCAACCACCTTGTGGGGCAATGCAGAGCCCGCATGAGACTTCTTAATCGCTCACCCCGTCCCTCGTTGCACAGCCACGCCCCACCCATACACATGCGAATCCCTCGTATATTGTAGTCTTTTACTTAAATATTTAAAATAAATTTTGATGACTCTTCGCTCGCATTGAATAGGTTCGGTACCACCACATTCAGCTCTGAGGAGCTATCTTCTTCAAGAAGAGTTGATAGAACGAGACAGCGGTGAGCATCTGGAACGCGAAGCCGACGGCTATGGGCAGCATCACCAGCCCTTCGAAGCTCAACGCCGCTATCCCCAATGCGATCGGCAGGTTCTTCATGCCCGAAGAGTAGGTGATCGCAATATTCTTCGCCCGAGGCAAAACCTGTGCGCTCACC
>RXIE01000107.1 GCA_004212135.1 Candidatus Methanophagales archaeon ANME-1-THS
TGTCTGTCTCCTCCAGGGACCTTATGGCGCAGGAAAGAAGATGGTTGCCCACGGTATCTGCAAAGAATTGGGTATACCACTTCTCACGGTGGACCTTGCTGCGTTATTAACGAGAGAAGCAGACATTGAAGCAGTGAGCTCATCGGTTTTTCGCGAGGCGCTGCTACAAGATTCTGCGGTCTATTTAGAGCATTTTGAACGCTTACTATCTGAGGATGTGAAGAATCCTGGTTACCGAGACATCGTAGTAAAAGCGTTCGAGGATTTCAGGGGACTGGTGTTCATTGCGAGTGAAGCGCCATTCGAACTCGGGGTGAACGTACAGAAGCGTTTAGTTAAACTGGAGATTCCCGTACCTGATTATGGGCTGCGGAAGCAGATCTGGGCGAAGTATTTGAATGGAATAGTGAGCGATGAGGAGGTGAGCGCGCTCGCGACGAAGTTCAAATTCACCGGGGGACAGATAAAAGATGCAATCGCGAGTGCGGAAAAACTTGCTCTTTTGCACGAACGAGAGACTCTTACGCTGGATGAGCTTTATGAAGGATGCCGTACGCAGTCCAATCAGAAGCTGGTGATGTTGGCAACGAGAATTAAACCAAAATACACCTGGAACGATATTGTTCTTCCGAAGGATAAGCTGGAGCAGTTAAAAGAGGTGAAGAATTACATTACGTACAAGGGCGTGGTGTATCACGACTGGGGATTTGACACCAAACTCTCACTTGGTAAGGGTTTGAACGTTCTCTTCTCAGGGCCCTCGGGAACAGGCAAGACGATGGCGGCGGAGGTTATCGCTTCAGAGCTGCATCTTGACCTTTACAAGATCGATCTGTCAATGGTGGTGAGCAAGTATATCGGTGAGACGGAGAAGAATTTGAGCCATATTTTCAAAGAAGCGGAGCAGAGCAATGCGATCCTCTTCTTCGACGAGGCGGATGCGCTCTTTGGGAAACGAAGCGAGGTTCGCGATTCGCACGATCGGTACGCGAATATCGAGATAAGCTATTTGCTCCAGAAGATGGAGGAGAATGAAGGCATTGTGATCCTCGCAACCAATCTGAGCCAGAATATTGATGATGCATTCAAGCGGCGGATGCATTTTACGATTGAATTCCCGTTCCCTGAGGAGGAGTATCGCTATAAAATCTGGAAGAGCCTGTTTCCAAAGGAAGCGCCTCGTGCTGATGATATCGATTTCGAGTTCCTGGCCAAGAAGCTGGTGATTGCAGGCGGCAATATTAAGAACATCGTAGTGACTGCTGCATTTTTGGCGGCTGAGGATTCACGGGTTATTACCATGGAGCATATCATAAAGGCTACGAAGAGAGAGTTCCAGAAGATAGGGAAGGTCTGCTCGCCCTCAGAGTTCGGAAAGTATTATGAGCTGATAGGTAGGGACTGAGTGATAAAGGCTACATGAAAGCCTCAGTCAGAGTCTCGAAAGAACTGGGAAGGAATAAAGACCTCTCACGTACCAGATGCGATACTCGCAGTCATCAGCATGACTCCGAGCGTCAGTTCGGCTCTTTGAGAGAGGTAATAGGTATGATAAAGCGAACCGGCGGTACGCCGTCCGTTGACAGCATAGCCACTGAATTGAGTCCCAAACATTCTGCAGAGCGCACTTCGGTGCTGCGAGCCTTACAACAGACGCATGGCAATCGGTATGTGCAGCGGGTAGTGGCTGGAATTCAAGCGAAGCTGAAAGTTGGGCAGCCTGGTGACCTCTACGAGCAGGAGGCCGACCGCGTTGCCGATATGGTGATGCGGATGCCCCAACAGGTGGACCGAAAGCGAGGAAAAGAAGAACTACTCAGGACAAGGGGCGGTATAAGCAGAACTCTAGAAGTCACATCAGATCTTGAATCCCATATCCAATCCCTGAAAGGGAGCGGTCAACCTTTGCCGAGCTCATTGCGTGCGATCTTCGAGCCTCGATTTGGGGTTAACTTCAGCCAAGTACGGTTGCACGCCGATACGCAAGCAGCAGAGCTAGCGCAAGCGGTGAATGCACGGGCTTTTACAGTCAAGCAAGACCTGGTGTTTGGGGTGGGAGAGTATTCCCCCGGGACATTAGAGGGTCGGAAGTTGCTTGCGCATGAGTTGACGCATGTGGTACAGCAAGAAAACGCGACAACATCACATCCTCATATCCTCCACCGCAAAGAAGGAGAAAAACCCGCAAAAGCCAAGAAGGGGTTAGAAGTTGATCTCAGCGATGCGGTACTCACTGTTTTTGAAAATTCAACACTGATAAAAACTATGCCGGTTGTATTCGGCGACTATACCACGAGTCTCCTTCGCGGTGGCGGCGTTTATACGATCCACGGATGGCTCGAACGGTATACCACTCCCTCACGGACCGATTATACCGCATGCACCTGGTTCCCCTGGGGGAAGGAACTCGACCGATTTCCAACTGCGATGAAGGTATGGGGGAAGATCGACTTCCTCAAAGTCCATGGCAGGTGGCACCCGGTGCAGAGGGAAGATGATACAGGTATTGTCTATGAAGAGGGTCAGCGGGGCACGGGTGACCAGATGGCGCGCAATGGAGACAAAGTACGCCAGTGGGAAGATGACGTGGGAGCAGATCGCTGAATTTCAGGCCACTGAGATGGATAAATGGAAGAGACGCAGTTCTGAGGTCACGCAGTATTGTAACCCGTTCGGCAAGTTTGCAACGGTTATCAAGGGCCACTATATGCTCCACGGTACCAACGGTGAAAATGGAACCGCCCACCCCTTCGCCGGGATGACCCCTGAGGAACGGGCAAAGGTCTCACACGGGTGTATCAGAACGTCGAATACGGATATCGAGTGGTTGAAGGATACAATTCCTGTTGGTACCCAAATTACAATACAAAAGTAAAGAAAGAGAGGATGAGCATGCTTATCACACCACTGAGAGCGAAAAGCCCAACGATCGCGCTGAATGGGTGAGCATGCCGGTTGAAACGACATCCACGCCCGTGGCTGCATACATTTTTATATTTTCCAGATTCACGCCGCCCGATACCTCCAGAATCAAGCCTTCTCGAAGCCCTCGTTCAGTAAGCAGCCGCACGCACTCCTTTACGTCCTCAGGCTTCATGTTATCGAGCATGATGATATCCACCTTCAGTTCCGCCGCACGGAGCGCATCCGCTATGCTCTCCACTTCAACCTCGATCTTCCGGGTAAAACTCGCCTTCTCTTTCGCCTTTCGGATCGCATTCTCCAGCCCCATCAAGTGGATATAATTATCTTTTATGATGATCGCCTCATACAATCCGAAACGGTGTGGATCGCCCCCGCCGATGGAGATCGCTTTCTTCTCGTATTTCCTGAAGCCGGGCGTCGTCTTCCTTGTCCCGGCAACCTTGACCTGCTCATTTACCTTCCTCGCTTCGTTGATAAAGATACGGGTGAGCGTCGCAATACCGCTCATTCGACCCAGGAAATTAAGTACCAGCCGTTCTCCCTTCAAGACCTTCGCACCGGGCCCCCTCACCGTCAGAATCGTATCCCCGCTTTTTATGCGATCCCCATCCTTGAATGCAGAGGAATACTGTACCGCCAGATAGTCAAATATCTGCTTGACCTCCTCGAGCCCCGCAAGGATGCCATCTTCCTTCACGGTTATCTCCGCGTTGCATTCAGTATAGGGCACGATCTCTTCGTAATCCTCCTGCCCCACATCTTCCTCCAGAAAACTCTCGATCTCCTTCAGCAGCATGTGCAAATAAACCTTATCTTATAAAGTAAAGAATGTTTTATCAAAACGCGCTCCCTTTGAGGACCGTTAGCCTATGGTAAAAAGATGAGGAACATAAATGTGGGTGTGATTGGCTGCGGTGCGATCGGCAGTGTGATCTGCAGGGCAATCGACACCGATGAAATAAGTGGACACCAGTTGAAGTTAGGGATGAAGCTGAAGGTGCTGATTGATACCCATCCTGAGAGGATCGAAGCGCTGTGTAAAAGCCTGAAGAAGAAGCCGGTTATCATAAAATCTGATGCTTCAGGGTTGGATGAGATTTTGGACGAAGTTGACCTGGTAATCGAATGCGCGTCGGTAGCCGCGGTTCGTGAGTTCATCATCCCGGCATTACAAAAGGGTAAAGAAGTGATGATCTTGAGTGTTGGTGCCCTGCTCTGTGATCCCACTCTTTTTGAAGAGATCGAACGCATTGCGAGGGAAAGGAGGTGCAACGTGTATATCCCCTCAGGCGCGGTTGCCGGGCTCGATGGACTTAAATCAGGCGTTATTGGGGGGATGCATGCCGTGGCATTAACGACGCGAAAGCCGCCGCTTGGATTCGAGGGGAACGAGTATGTCCGGGAACGGGGAATCGATTTGCATGCTATAACGGACGAGAAGCCCTTATTCGTCGGCTCCGCGCGGGAAGCAGTGAAACATTTCCCGGAGAACGTAAACGTCGCCGCCTCGATAAGCCTCGCCGGCATAGGTCCCGAGGCCACAAAGGTAAAAATAGTTGCGGACCCCGCGGCAACGGAGAATATCCATGAGATCGAAGCGAAGGGCGAATTTGGTCACTTATTCGTGCGAGTGGAGAATGTCCCTTCGGTTGCAAACCCAAAGACGAGCTATTTAGCTGCTCTATCCGCCATCGCAACCTTGAAACGCATATCAGATCCGATTCGAGTTGGGACGTAGAAGAGAAGATGACGCAGAAGGAACTGATAAGAAGATTTCTGAACCTCGAAGACGAGGCTGAGGAGATACGGGAGGCATGGTATCTCCTTATTGAGACGCAAAGGGCATTCAGAGACGTAGAAGCACGGACGATAAGCAGACGAGAGGCTGATAATGTGCGGCGAGTATTTTTGCGGTATATGGGGAAGCACGGACTCAAGACGCTGGACGATGAGGCTAACAGCTTAAAAGCCCATGAGGTTGCGATCGTCAAAGGGAGTGCGGAAGGGGGAAGTGAAACGCTCAAGCCCCAGAACTATTATGATCTCTGGCTTCTGACTGATTTTGAAGAGCTCTGTGCTCTGTGGTTGAGCGAGGACTTGAAAGAGATGAACGGCTTTCCTGATACCATTATCGCTTTCCTTGAAGCACCTTACCTTGATGCCCATCTGAAGGAGCGCTTGATCGAGCGGGATAAAGCGCGAGGAGAGCGAATCCTGAAGATGATTTTAGAAGCGCGACCCGCAGAGGTTGCCGTTCACACAGCGCTCGTGAAGCTGTACGAACGAGAAGATCGGCACGCAGAAGCGGAAGCGGAGTACAAACGAATGCTCAGTATGACTGATAACGAACTGGTCTGGGCGAATTATGGCAGCTTCCTGGAGATGAGGGGGAGCTATGACGCGGCATTTGAAGCGTTTAAAAAGAGTTTTGAGATCTGCGAACGAATTGGTGAAGGAGAAACAGGCTTGGGAGAAATGGTGAAGAGCTGCCTGAGCCGTGTGGAGCGAATGAAGAACCTGGAAGGCGAAGAAGCAACGAAGGCGAGGGCATATATGGAAGCACACTGGTTGATTGATGAGCTCCAGGAATTTGTGCAGGAACGGTTTGAAGCAGAAATAAGAACCGCGGGGGAAGAATACAAGAAGGAGTTCGGTATCGATACGATTAGTTCTGAAGCGCTCACGGATTTTTCAAACTGGTTCTTATTCATCCGAAAGCTCGACGACGGAAGAACGCCGGGGATGGTGTATGCGGAGGAGAAGATGCTCAGTGAAGCGCTCAAAGAGAAGATACAGGGGCTTGGTAAGCCGGTCAAAGGTACCTTTGAACTGGTAAAGGTAGACCCTGCATCCTTTAAATTGCTGGTGAAGGATGTAAAAACTGAGGCGGAGTACGAGGTGCGGGCTGATCTTCCGCAGCTCAAGGAGGGATTGACCTGTGCAGGTACACTCTATCCCTGGGGTGAGTTCTATCTGACAAGGGGCACTCTGAGCGTACAGACGGGTGCTGAATAGGGTGAGAGCACATGCCGGTCATACGATTACGGTACGATGAGCTGGAGACCCTGACGGGCGTCGGTATCGAGCGGATAAAGGAACGACTGCCGCTCCTCTGTGCGGATATCGAACGACTGGAAGCGGATTATGTAGATGTGGAGTTCCCTCCGAATAGACCTGACCTTTTCAGTGTTGAGGGTGTTGCGCGTGCTCTCAGGCAATTTCTGGACATCGAGCCGGGCTTACGGAGTTATAAGCTTGAGCGATCGGGCATCGAGATGGTGATAGAGCCCTCAGTTCTGGATGTGCGACCGTATATCGTCTGCGGCGTGGTAAGAAACGTGCAGTTTGATTCTCAGGGTATAGAATCACTCATGCTCTTACAGGAACATTTGCATCGAGGATTGGGTCGGAACAGAAGAAATGTCTCGGTCGGCGTCCATGATCTCGGGAAGGTGAAGCCCCCGTTCAGGTATCTCGCCGTTGAGCCGAGTTTCTCGTTTGTGCCCCTGGACTATGAGGAGGAGATGAGCATGGCTGAGATCCTGGAGAGACACCCGAAGGGGATTGATTACCGCTACATCCTCGAAGGTAAAGCACAATACCCCTTAATTCTCGACTCAGACGGCAATGTCCTTTCTTTCCCGCCTATTATCAATGGTGAGCTGACGAGGGTTACGGAATCCACCAGGGACCTCTTCATCGATGTTACGGGCTTGAATGAGCATGTCTCGATTGCACTCAATATTATAGCCTATGCGCTTGCCGAACGGGGTGGAGTGATTCAATCGGTGACGCTCCGTTCCCCGATCGAAGGAGGGAAGAAGGCGAAACAGACGCCCGATTTTGAGCCCGCACGGATGGACGTATCGGTGGAAGAGGTGGTCTCGCTTCTGGGTATCGATTTACATGCAGAGGACTGCAAGAAGTGCTGTGAGCGAATGGGGCTGGGTGCGGAGGTGAAACCCGGAGGACTGCTCGAGGTACAGATACCCGCGTATCGATATGATATACTCCATCCCTGGGATATCATTGAAGACATCGCGATCGGTTATGGCTATGATCGGATAACGCCGGTGATTCCTGGCACGATGGGTATCGGGGAAGTGCATCCGATGGAGGAGCGGAAGATAGCAGTGCGGGCGATAATGACGGGCCTGGGATACCTCGAGGTGTTGACCTTCACGCTGACCTCAGAGCGGAAGCAGTTTGGGTTAATGAAGCGATCGGGTAGGGAAGTGGAAAAGGTAACGGTTGCATCGCCCATAAGCACGGAACATACCATGCTGAGAAGCTCGATTCTCCCCAATTTGTTAGAAATTCTCTCGATTAATACGCACCGCGACTTGCCGCAGCGGATTTTTGAGGTGGGTCAGGTGCTGTTGAAGTTCGAGGAGCGCTACATGCTCGCTGCGGTCTCAACGCATGCGCATGCGAACTTTGCCGAAGTTAAGTCGGTGGTTGAGGCGGTGCTTAAGGAGCTGGGGATGGCAGACACCACCGTGGTGGACTCTGAGGACGGTGCATTTCTGGACGGGCGGAGAGCGGACATAATCCATGGGAACCAGCCTATCGGCGTGTTTGGTGAGCTCCACCCAGAGGTAATCCTCAATTTCGGGCTGGAGCATCCCGTGGTGGGGTTTGAGATGGATATCGGGAACTCGAACGCAGGCAAGAGAGGCGACAAATAGCTCTTCCTCTTACAGCGGTTCGTGTAGCCACGTTCCTTCATAAGGAGTGAGAGCATTGGTGATGCGATTCTCAGGCTCGCTATCCAGTGTGGATAGGGAAAAGGCATGGTATGAACTCATTGGTGTGCCGTACGATGGAAATGCCTCCAGGAAAGGGGCGAGCGAGGGGCCACGGGCGATACGAAGAGCATCTCAGCGACTCGAAACGTTCCTCTGGCGTCAAAAACTCGAATTAGCCGATCTTCTGTATTACGACCGGGGTGATCTGAGGTTAGAGCAAAAATCATTCTCCGGAGGGGAACAGATCGCGATGTCTCACTCAGCGCGGAAGAAGATCTTCTTTGGTGGCGATCATTCCATTTCATACCCGATCATTAAAGACCTGTTTGAGCACGGGGAAGTCGCCACCGTGATTGCCATTGATGCACATGCTGATTTTCGGGACTCGTATAAAAACAACAGATTTTCCAATGCATGCGTGATGCGCAGGGTAGCGGAACTGGTAGGCTCTGAGCAGGTGCTGGAGATAGGCGTCCGGTCAGCCTCCGCGGACGAATATGCGGTGATAAAAGATCAGATAAGGATGTATGATGCTGAGCTGCTGAGACAAAAAGGTGTCAGAGCGGTATTGGAAGCAATAGGGGAGGGAGACGAGAAGACGTATCTCTCGATTGATATAGACGTGCTCGATCCGAGCATCGCACCGGGGGTCGAACATCCAGAGCCGTGCGGGATGTCGCTTGAAAACTTGCTTTCATTGTTACAGGGGATAATTGAGCGGAAAGAGGTGGTTGCAAGTGATGTGGTGGAAGTGAATCCAAAGCTCGATACGAGTAACGGACTCACGAGCATCAACGCCTCACGGATTATCTTTGAGCTCCTGGCATGCTATGGAATGCGAGAAGCACCATTTGCACATCCACACCTTTAAAAATTAACTAGCAGCACTCTTATATACATAAGGAGTCGTGTGGTAGCGGACTATCCCATCGGGCTTCGGACCCGATGACCTGGGTTCAAATCCCAGCGACTCCGCTTCAAACTTTCTTTGAAAGAAAGGTTGATCAAAGAAACCTTTATCACAAAAGCGTTTACGGAAAAATTATAATCGGTGGTACTAACTGTGATACACTCATTTTTCGTGCTCATGGATGCCCCTTTTGGTGATGATGGTTTCGTTAAAAAAAAGTTTAATCAGGAAACCTCCTTAAGTTCTTTTGGTAAAGCGTTTCTTTTAAGAAAAGGTTTATGAAGAAACTCAAAGCGATAGGGGAGTTAACGAGACTGGAACATGGGGTGATGTACGGGTTCGGGGTGATCATAGGGATAATCGTTGCGGGCGGGGATTTTTATGCGCGGGTGCCGATTTTTGGCGTATCGCTCGTGGTTCCCTCTCGTATCGCTCTTCTCGGGTTCTTTGTCGCGCTCTTCATTCAAGCGGGCGCATTTGCGTTGAATGATTATTGTGACCTTGAATCAGATACTGTAAACCGGCGTATGGACAGGCCGCTGGTGCGAGGTGAGCTCAAGAAAGAAGAAGCCTTGTTGATAGCGATACTCGCCACTGCGCTTGGTATTTGCAGTGCATCGTTTTTGAATCCCCTTCTTTTTAGTCTCGCACTTCTCTCAGCAGCGTTAGGTATTCTCTACGACCTGAAACTGAAGGAGTTCCTCGCAGTAAGTAACGTGTATATCGCCCTGACGATGGCAATCCCCTTCATCTTTGGCGGATTAATTGTCGATCCCCGGGGACTAAACGTGGCACTCGTTATCCTTGCTTCCATCGCATTCCTCGCGGGGCTTGGGAGAGAAGTGATGAAGGATATCGCGGATATGAACGGTGATGCCCTGAGGAACGTACGGAGCGTTGCACGGGTATATGGTGCGGAAAGCGCGAAAAGAGTTGTTGTTTCTTCTTATGCACTCGCCGTTATACTGAGTTTCCTGCCATTCTTCGCGGCCACCACCCCTTACTTCCTTAATCCGGTCTATCTACTCCCGGTTATAGCAGCCGACCTGCTCTTTCTGCGTACGTGTGTTGAACTCAAACCGTTCAGAAAAAGGGTTGCGCACGAAGGGGATATCGACTACCATGGGATGAGGAAAGAGACGTTGATCGCCATTGGGATTGGACTGGTCGCGTTTATCAGTGGTGCGCTCTACCGCTTCTAAATTTTTCCATCTAACATCAGCATAAAAAGGAGAGTGGTTGTGGGAACGTGAAAGTAGCGATAGGCGGCACCTTTGATCCACTCCATGACGGGCACAAGAGGTTATTGAAGAAGGTCTTCGAGCTGAGCGAAGGTGGCGAGATAGTTATAGGCGTGACCTCGGATACCATGGCCCGTGCGAGCAGGAATCGAGTGGTTCTCGCTCACAAAGTCCGGGCTGAGAACCTCAGGCAATACATGGCAAAGACCTACGGGGCAAAGGTGCGAATCGTGGAATTACATGACCGATACGGCGTCACCCTGGACGAGGATATTGATTACATCGTGATCTCGCCGGAGACGTATGAAGTGGCATTAACGATAAACGAGCTCCGCAGAGAACGAGGAAAGAAGCCCATAACGATCGTTAAGGTGGAGCATGCAAAAGCAGCGGACGGGAAGACCATCTCCTCGACGAGGATAAAAGCGGGCGAGATCGATACACACGGGACTTTACTACACTAAAAGTCGAATAAACTGCTTTTTTCCGTAAACGCTTTTTTACAAGGGTTTAAGTACAAGCTGTTTCTCGAATCTCGTCAGGTTCTCACAGCCGTTCTTCAGCACGAGCACCATATCCTCCAGTCTGACACCTCCAACGCCCGGTTCATACAAGCCGGGCTCTATCGTGATCACATTCCCTTTTTTCAACACATAGTCATTGTCACCAACTCTCGGATTCTCATGCACATTTAATCCTATCCCATGACCCGTGGAATGCAGAAATCCCTTTTTACCACCTTTTCGGATCGTCTCATAGCCTCGGTCCTCAAAGAGATCGCAGACCAGGTTATGCACGTCCTTACAGGATACTCCTTCCTTTACACGAGCTAACGCGGCATCCTGCGCATGCTTGACCGCATCATACATCTCTTTAATCTCCCGTTTTGGCTCGCGCTCTAACGCTTATAACGCCATGTCCGCACAGTATCGTTCGACCTTCAATCGCGGGAAGATATCGATGATGATCGGTTCGTTTGCGAGCAGAGGCCCCTGTCCCGTGCAATGCGGGTCAGCAGCCGCGGCTCCGCATGCAACGATTGGCTCACCGCTATCAAGTGCGCAGCCCGAATCAATCAATGCATGTTCGATGTCTGCTTTTATTCGCTCGGAGGTCAAATGTTCCCCGTGCTCCATCAAGAACTCTCCGTTTACCGTTGCATGCGTTATAATCGTTAGAGCGCGAGCCATTGCGGTCTCGCACGCACGCTGAGCCTTCTGTATAGCGGTTATCTCCTGCTCGTTCTTCACCTCACGCTCTCTGGTCATGATCACGTCCTCCACGGGAACCACGTCTATCCCTTCTCCAAGTACCGCTTCCGCGAGATATAACGGAAAATAGCCGGGCACTTCGATGGCGTGTATACCCTCTTCCCGGAGGACCGTGAAAATCAGCTCCTCCATTTTGAGGTCATAGCCGTACTCAAGCGAGGACCGAATTTCTTTTACACGAGACTCTTTTCGCGCGCGTTCATACTCCATCTGCGAGACAATGAGCAGATTATCCTCGTGAGGACGATGCAGATACATAAAAGGGTCTGAAGCGAGGAACCGCGTGGCGTAGTACATGTCAGCATTCCGCATGCTCTCACTCACCAGCAAGAGTGGTTTGGTCATCGCCGTGGTATTTCTCATTTTATTACCTGTCATGAGATTATCTTACAGTTCACATTTATAACTTCAACTCGTTATTTTTGTATATACACTACGAGAACTGGAATGAAGCCGCTTGGATTGCTCGTTCACGGACCGGAGGTATTAGACGAAGGTGAAGTGGAGCAAGCGCTCGCAACGCTGAGAAATGCCGGTTTTGAGATACAAGCAGCGCTCGGTGGAATAACCGGCAAAACCGCAGTCATCGATGCGGGTATGCGACGCGAAATTGACATCAGCAAGGATATGAAGCCCTCTGAAGTACTGGCTGATTTTGTAAGACGCGGACTGGACTTTATCCTGCTGGTGAACCATGCGAAGACCGAAGAGAGTGGCTCGGTACTTGGAGAAGGGATTTTGAAGAATTTTATTACCCGGGGTGGGGTCAAAGAGAAGCTCTCATTTGTGCAATTGGAATATTGTAGCCGGATTATTATTCCCTGGCTTGTAAAGCCGGGCGATGAGGATATCTATCGCACGATCCGGAGCGTTTTCGCGGACTTTAACGAAAAGGGACCACGTAAGCTCGAAACACGCTGCAAAAAGGATGCGGATCTCATGTATCGGGAAATACAGGGCGTGCATCCAGGGGAGAAGATTGTTATCGACGGCGTTATTATCGGCACCGTATCGTCTGAATGCACGAATAATCGTATAACGCTGGTAGCAAAGGAGGGAAAACTCATGGAGATCGTGGGTGGCACGATGATCAAGCATAACCTGGAGAAGTTGCCTCCTCTGGACCTCAGCACGGAGATGATAAAAACCGCCTGTGTGATCCGGAGGACCAGACCAAAGGTAACAGGACGAGTCGAGGCGTCTATAGCAAGAAAGAGGAAGATCGCATGCTACTTCTACACCGTTGAACATCTCTTTCCCAAGATTGAGGAGACCGATGCGGATATTAAAGTCGCGGTAACCATAGGGGATGACACGACAAGCATCGCTGGTGACATCCTGAAGCGGTTTGGCATTCGCATGATCGGGATTACGGATGGCGATGCGGATGGCTTGATCGCGGGGCTCGAAAGCGGCGCTCTCGACGAATATGCCAAATTTCTACCAGATGGGTCTGTTATCCTGCGATTGAAGCCGGAAACCGATGATATTATTGGTCAACGGATAAAGGAGCAGATTTTTAATAATTCCGATGAACTCGAACTGGAGGGAGATGTCGAGCGGCACTTTGAAGACCTGAAACAGCGTGTTCTCGAGTTGGCTAAAGGGGATATTATTGGCATACTGAGTTCTTCAGGAGCACAGCGCGAGATGCCGCGTTAGGCGATTTATGAACCTGCGTGCGATAGCTACCTGAGCGAGGAAGAGGGGAAAAAAATGGCAATGGATATGGTAAAGGTCAGGGATATGATGACCCCCACGGTCATTACCGGGGATGAAGAAACACCGGTGACTCAACGGTCAAAGGAGATGGACGTAGCGGGCATAGATAGGGAGCGTGCTGCTCACGAGGAAGGGCAAACCGGTCGGAATTGTTACAGGCGCACTACACGACGTCATGAGAGATCAGAAGGCGAGTGAGGTAAACGCAAAGGAGATATTTTTAGCTTCGTGCTCGAATAGATATACAGAAGAGAGGTGAATGAGGAAAGATGCAGGTGAAGGATATAATGAGCCGTCCCATCATCACGGAAGATGAGGAGACTCTGGTCACTAAGATCGCAGAAGATATGGCGGAGCTGGGAATCGGGAGTGTGGTGATCACCAGAGAAGGTAAACCCACGGGAATAATTACGGAACGCGACATTGCACTCAAGGTTCTTCTGAAAAATAAACGGGCAAGCGAAGTAAAAGCGAAAGAAATCATGTCATCGCCTCCGGTGACCATCTCGCCCGAGGCATCGGTGGAGGACGCGTGCAAGCTCGCCGCGAGGAAGCATGTAAAAAGACTGCCGGTGGTTGAAAACGGCGTGCTCGTCGGAATCGTGAGTATTCGGGATCTCTTGACGAGGAAACCGGAGTACGTCCGAGAGTTTTACTTCTAGCCAATCACATCAGCCCTTTTTCCATCAGCGCTCGCATGGTCCGCTCGCACGCTGTGGTCGCATGCGATACAGCCGCGCCGAGTGTTGCTATTGCCTCTTCAAAAAGCCCCTCTTCGACCCTCTTCCTCACCTGCTGCAGCTTATCTTCAACCAGATCGAATTCTTTCATCTTCGTGGCGTTCAATGCAAATCCCGCCTCGGTCGAAAGCGCGTCAAGGAACCCAAATATGACCTTCTTTGCGCCCTCCAATTCGTTCTCTTTCAGCGTTTCGGTTATGAGCAGCAGCTTCGAACCAATGATCAATGCCGATTTTAGCCGCTCAGCAAATTGGTACCCGATGATCTCATTCTGCGCCATAGCCACGAGTAGTCAGCACGCTTTAAAAACTTTTTGTTATCTCAGTGGAGATGGATACGCATGCCATCAACAATAGTCGTAGGGGGATTCTTTGGTGATGAAGGTAAAGGCAAGATCATCGCGTACCTTGCGAAACATGACCGGCCTCAGATCGTTGCACGTGGTGGGGTCGGGCCTAACGCGGGGCATACCGTCGAAGTGGCGGGAAAGAAATATGCATTGCGAATGGTTCCTTCGGGCTTTGTGCATGAATCTGCACGGCTGCTCATCGGTGCCGGTGTACTGGTTGATCCTGAGGTATTAAACCGTGAGGTCTCGTCCTTGGGGTTGAAAGGGCGAGTCGGTGTGGATTTGAGATGTGGCATAATAGAAGCGAAACATATCGAAGAGGACCGGAAGGATGCGGATTTGAAGGGTAAGATAGGGACGACGGGTACTGGATGCGGACCTGCGAATGCCGCTCGAGCCTTAAGGAAGGCGAAACAAGCGAAGGATATAAAGGAGCTGGAGGAGTACCTTTGTGATGTGCCCCGGGAGATAAATGGTGCGTTGGACCATGGCAATCTGGTGCTGGTGGAAGGTACGCAAGGTTTTGGTATTTCATTGCTCTACGGGACGTATCCATTCGTCACCTCGAAAGACACGAGTGCCTCGCAGATGGCTGCTGATGTGGGTATAGGCCCCACGCGCGTCGATGCGGTTATCGTGGTCTTCAAGTCATATCCCACGCGTGTAGGTGAAGGCCCGTTTGAAACGCAGCTCAGTGAAGAGAAAGCGGCTGAGTTGCGGATCGAGGAATATGGCACGGTTACCGGTCGGAAGCGGCGGATAGGGATGTGGGATGGGAAGATGGCTGCTTACTCAGCGATGGTCAATGGAGCGACCGCGGTGGCATTGAGCGGTGTGGACCGGTTGGATCCCGCATGCCGGGGTGTGAAGGAGTACGGAGAGCTGAGCAAAGAGATACAAGAGTTTGTTGCGAAGGTTGAGCACGACACCCGCGTGCCCGTCAAGTTGATCTCCACGGGACCTGAACTCTCAGAGATCGTGGATTTGCGCGAGCAGTAGAGCCTCTTCAGGAGCCAGGCGGGCAGATTGACGGGCTTTTAAACCCGCACGTCTTCAGCTCCTCAGGACGTGAAACCTTTACGGGAATGCCTTTTCGTCAAAGGCTTTCAACTCCATCTGTCCATCAGCAATCATCAGATACCAGTTCTGAGATTTTTTTGAGAGTTCAGCAACCCACGAGCCGGTGTTTGCGACCGTTCTTTCCTTGTTGATGAACGGCCTGTGGGTATGACCATACACGAGCTTCTCATTCGGTTTCATTCCAAGGAGGAGATATCTTCCCTTCGAAATAGCCAGATTATAGATCTTATCGATATCCGTCCTTTCGTGGGGCGGCTTTTTCATCATGCTGGTTTGTCTCCATATACCGCCCCTTCGCTCTAACAACTCCCACAAATGGCTGAGAAACCAGCCCAGCACGTCCTTTGTAAAGCACATCTTCTCGCTGAAATGTTCGTAAGTTTCTATGCTCAAGGGCTCAAGGTTTGCAAGTACCTCTAGTTCGTAGCCATGAATGAAATAGAATTTACTTCCTCGGTCTTCCAATCTTAAGAATTTAGAGACAGTGAAGGGATAATTCCCTTCGTATCGGTCGCTCAATCTCAGCAGATAATAATCATGGTTCCCTACAACATAATGAATATGCTTCACATCCAGATTACCGAGCTTATCTACTATCTCGGCGTGGATTTCATCAGTAACGACTTTGGCATTATTTCGTCTCCAGAAGTCCAGGATATCGCCTAAAAGAACGAGGTCGTGGATATCAGCGGAATTGCAGGTATCTAAAAATCGAATGAAATCCTCCCTATTGCTTTTCTCATAGCCCAGATGTACATCTGATACTGCGATAATCATACTATACACTCATTTTTGAGCATCATAAATATCTTGAGGTTACTATGATTAGATACCTCAATTTATAGGTTCCGCACCGTTCGAGGTTTCAGTTTGTTCTCATCTTCCGTCGTCCTTGACTCGTTCTGTTCAAGCTTTTTATACCAAGAAGACGCTCTCAATGTAAGGAGGCGAAAAATGAGAAGACCTAAATTGGTGGGATCCACAGCCACCGTTTTACTGCTCAGTTCCATGCTGGTACTCACTCTTGGAAGCGTTCCAGTCCTCGGAGAGCTTGAATTCGGGGAGTGGTATAGCATGACGATGGACAGAATAGAGCTAGATGCGATGAGTATGGCCATTTCGATCGAAAACTTTGATTGCACGGGCGTTGAGGCAGGTGCACGGAGTGGCTCTGAAGCTGCGACGGCGGCTTTAGACGAACTCGAGGGATACGAGGTCTCGCCGGAGATGCAGCCAGTAAAAGAGCATGTGAAGCTGGCGTTGGAGAATTTTACCGCAGCGTGTACGTATGCTGAAACGGGTGCGATGAAGTACAATGCAGCAGATTTAAAAACAGCAGCCCGGTATGTCAATGCTTCGTTGGGGCACCTCGAGGAGATTGATAAACTCGGACTCGTATCGCCCGCACCAGTTGGAGCGCTTAAACGGCTCGAGGGGGATCTCGAGCATGCAGCAAAGATAATCGGTGGTGCTCAACCCTCACCGAGCCCGAGCACGAGCCCCACACCCACTCAAAAGGCTCCGGGCTATGGGGCGATCCTCGCAGTTGGTGGCTTGTTCATAGTGGCGTACAGGGTGCTCAGAAGAGCGAGGTAAAAAATGAAGAGGATTTCTTTTTCTTTCCTCTTTTCGCTTTTTGGGCATGAGAAGCCAAAGGTACTCTTCTTCCTTCTGCCTTCTGCCCGCTGTCTGTCTGCTCATTATTGGTGCCCCAAGTGCGAGCTGTGGAATAGAGCTATTCAAACGACAGCAAAAGACCACAAAAAAACAGTACTTCCGAAACTATGGAGTTCCGAATACCAGATCCACCCCTCACTGTGGTACTGAACCTGGGATTGAAACCGGGAGAAACACTCCGGTAGCTATCTGAGCTGGCAGTTGAGGAGTATCAAAACACGGTTGGATAGCCCGAGCCACACTCAGAGCACCAGAAAGTAGCGTTTACCCTCAGGGGGAGCACGAAAAACAGGCAAAAATCGCGCTAGCTCACGCTCATCCTGAAGAAGCCACCCACCAGCGCGGGTCGTACTACAGACGGGGAAAACTCACGTTCCGGCTAACCGAGCCCTGAGTTCCCGCGCTCTCTGCTGATTATAGTGCGCTATCTTCTCGTAAAATGCCCGTAAGAGGAGCTTTCTGCGAAATCCACCACGCCGCAGGTAGCGCTCGAGGTCTTCCACGATCCGTGCCTTCAGTTGATGCGCGGTGATGCGCAGAATCCGCTTCAAGAGGTTCAGGAAATTATGCATGATGCATTGAACAACAAAGAAGAGTACCCGGACGACGTGCGACCGCGAGCACGTGCGTATCCTGAATTCCTTCT
>RXIE01000050.1 GCA_004212135.1 Candidatus Methanophagales archaeon ANME-1-THS
GTAACATCGGCAGGGTGAACGTTATCATCTCATGGCAGTATTGACATTTATTCCATCCGCGACAGAAACGCCATCCAACATGCAGGAGCCCTGTCAATTCATCGCTTTTTTGGGTATAGTTGATAGTAGAGAGGTCTGGCGGATGCAATAACGCATCATTCGGAGGTTCGATATAAGCGTGCGAAAATATCCTGCATCGATCGATTGTGCATCCCTTCCCGGGACGATGATTTTCTATTCTGAATTTAAAAAAAAGGTGTGTTTGGATTTTTAGTGCCTGCGGAGCACCAGCACCGCAACCGCACCGAGACCGATCAGGGCGATGATCGCACCGAAACCGGGTGTGGTGGTCGGCGGGGGTGTGGTGGTCACAGGTGGTGTGGTCTCAACCGGCGGTGTGGTCACAGGTGGTGTGGTCGGCGGCGTGGTGGGTGTCGCCGGCGGCACTTCGCTGACGGTGAACGTCGTGGTCGCTGTGGTGCCGGTCTCGACACACTCGATGGTCACGATGTACTGGTCAGGCTTGAATCCTGTGGTGTCGACATCGAAGGACCAGGCGTTCTCCACACCGGTGCCCTTCACGACCTTCACTGTTCCGGAGGCGCCGCTGAATTCGCTCGCCTGTGTCTTCTCGGTCGGTCTGAACGAGGCCGAGGTGATCGTGATGATCAGTGCATCATCCACTGCGAGGTTCGTCGTGCCCTTCATCGTGAACTTGTCACCGATATACTGGTCACCGATCGCATCGATGTTGATGTAGCCCTCCTCGAGCATGAAGTAGAGCTTCACATAGGTGTCATCGATATTCGGCTTGTTCAGCACCTGCACGAGTGCCTCCGCGGCATCGGAGCCCATCAGGCGATTGGGGCCGATGATCTTGAACTCCGTTAAATTTTGGGCGAGATTGACAACATAATCGTCTCGTCTAACCGCATCGAGTTTGTTGTTGTACATTGGGTGCTGGACGACAACGAAGTACTGTCCTGCGCTCCAGTCTCTGGTGTTGCTGTTCTCGTACTTGAAGGATGTGTCGTCCTCGACACTTTCAGTCCTGTCTATGGCTAAATTGGTGCCGAAGATCCAGATGTTGACACCCTCCGAGGGATTGCCCTCTGCATTGCCCTTGATCACCAGCTTGTCTCCCTTTGCAAGTCTCGTAGTATCCATCTGCGCAGTTACGAACGCCTTTCTGATCTGGAAGGATAAAGAGGCATACTTAACGCCACTGAGGCTTCCCTTGTTCTTTGGCTGAGAGACTGCCCAGACAGTGTACGTGCCCGCATCCAGACCGACGCCGCTGGTGGCCCAAGTGTACTCCCATGTATTGTCGGACTTCACATTCTCGACATGGAATGTCGCGTCATTGTCATTTATTGATTCCTGAGTAGTATCATCAAGGTTTGCGCCATTCGAAGCGAGGTTCGGTCCTGTGATGAAGAGATATACCTTCTCAGAATCAGTGTTCTCACCGAAGAGTTTGATGTCCATGCCGACATAGTAGACTTTATCGCCCTCGGCATCGATCGTTACGGCACCCTTCGTCACCTTGACCTTCACCGTGTCAAACTTTGCGATTGCATAGGTCTTGTTGTCCTGTACGCGGAATGTGTAGGTCTTGTCATTTGTGCTGGCTACTGTCGAAACACCAACGGTTCTTTTGCCGCTGTCATCGAGCGTCACCATTGCATATGATCCATTGCAGTTTGCTGCACTGTCGGAAACATTAGTGCCTGCTTTGTACGTATAGTTATAAGCAGTGGCATTAGGTACGCTGACACCTGCCTGACCGCTCTTTATGGCTGGTATTTCAGCACAAAGTGCCCCACTGGTGCCATCAATCCATAGGACATAATTACTGTTCGGTCTGCCCGTGATCGCGAGAGAGAAGTCATTCCCACGCACAACTGACTCGGTGTTGGCTGTGATTGTCACCGTATCGTCAGCGATTGTGACCGTGCGGAGGGTCGATACAACATTGCCTGTGGCGGAGTTCCAGTTCGTCTTCATGTTGTTCGGATCGGCCTCTACCCAGACCTGGTAGGACCCTGCCTTGTAGACATAGGCAGTACCCACCTGAGCGTCGGTGGCCCAGTAATTGGTCGCCACAGTGTTCCCTTCGGGGAACCATAGCGACGAGGTCATGGTATTAGCTTCACGAGGTAACTTGGTCAGGGGATTTTGAACATCTCCTTCACCGATCACAATGGTATAAACTGAACCTACCGGGTCCTTCACCTTGACCGTCAGGAATCCATCAGCACCTTCGACGTAATTAGCTCTGGTGTTTATCGGATGCAGGTTGCTTTCGATCCGGAATGTAAGAAACGCCCCGCGCACGACTGACTTGTCCGAGACATCCTTATCCGTAACACTGTTCCAGATCTTCAGGTCGATTGAAGGTATCTGGACTTTAAAAGCGAGCTGAGTTTTAGCTGTGCCATTCCATGAATACCAGTCCCCGGTTCTACCCTCGAACTCGTTACGAGCCACGTAAAATGATGTCTTTTGGCTAGATACATTTATCGTGTATGGCACATCAGTCTGGGACTGACCTTCCGCCCAATACGCGATAAAATCATCGGGAACAGCATTCGTAATATTAAGGCCCTGCTCACCGACAAATACGGTGTTTCCTGAATTGATGGTCTTAATTTCAGCCGATACCGGCAGTACCAGCATGACCATCGCCAGGAGAGCCACCATCGCAATTCCAATTCGTTTACTCATCAGGTTTCCTCCTTTCATGTTCATCAGTGCGATTCAGACTGGCATGGCGAGCATGTTCGACATGCGTCGAAAAAGGCTTCACCGTGCCCCATATTCCGAATTACGGAATATTAGGAATATTTAGGAGAGCCGTTATTATATGTTTTGTGGTCTATCGAAAACCAAAATTGAATATATATTGCCTGATTGTCGATATGCATTTATTTATTTTCCTGTTTTTCGGATTAAGCGCATTTAATTGTAAAAACGCCTTCCGTTACTCTCGTATGACCGGTGCGGACTGGCACAAAAGGCAGGGTGAAAGATGATACTTTGGAACAGAAAAAATGTTCGGGGTGATACCCGGAGTCTCGCCGGTTCATTGCGACAGCGTTTCATGATAATAATGTTGGTAATTATCAATTATCTGCCCCCAATACGATTTGAATCAGGAGGTCAAATACCTCCTGATCCCGGTGGTTGTATCTCCATTCCATTTCTTTAATGTAGAGGAGGAATTTCTCCTTCGAGATGCCGTGATGCTTGATCAATCTCTCCTTTGCAAACGACCAGAAT
>RXIE01000051.1 GCA_004212135.1 Candidatus Methanophagales archaeon ANME-1-THS
ATCAAAATCTTTGAGCGTTTTAAACTCGCCACAAACCTTCGTTATGTTGTCCTTTATCTCTCTCGCTTTGATATACGGATATACCCGTTTTTTCGAGAGTTCTCGATTCAAATCCTGGAGATAATAGAGAAAATCAGTAATATACTCCTTGAGCTTGCCTTTTATTAACGCTAACCCGAAATCATATTCCGTCAATCTTCTCTTGCCGTCAACCTTTATTTCCGCTATCTCAATTCGACCATTTCTCCAGAGCTGATCGGCATAGCTCACTTCGGTTCTGTACGCCATATGCAACTTCTCACCAAAAATCGGTCTCACATCGGATAACGCATCGTTCATGGTTATCAGCTTGGTGTAAAGATTATCGAGCACATCGAGGTCCGCTCGAACTGCCATGAAAAAAGTATACGCATCAACCTTCTTCTTCTGCCCCAGCCGCCACACACGTCCTATCCGTTGCTCAAGTTTTATCGGGCTCCAGGGTGCCTCGTAATTAATCAACACATTCGCGACCTGGAGATTCAACCCCTCCGACGCTACATCAGTAGCTATCAAGAATTTTAAGCTCTCTTCCGTTTTGAATCTCGTTTTGATCTCCTCAAATCGCGCCTTATCCGCACCACAAACGGTCTCAAAATCGCCCAAATCTTCGTGATCTACATACTTACTGAGATTCTCCGCGATGTACTTCATCGTGTCTCTGAACTCCGTAAAGACGACTACTTTCATACCCTGTGAGATGGAACGCTTGAGCAGCTCAGCAAGAACCCTGAGTTTTGAGTCATCGTTCATTATCCTCCGGCAAAGTCCTATCAGCTCCTTGATGAGTGCTACATCTTCATCACCTAACACCGAAGAATATCTCGATACAAATTCGGCGACCGCAGTATCGAAGTCCTCTTCCTCGTCCTCAACCTCTAATTCTGAGTAATCCAGCGCGAATATCCTGTCCACTATCCGCCTCGCATCTCGTTTAAAGTCCACACTCCTCTTCTCATGTAACCCGGACAATATGCTCTCAAAAGTCCTCAAAGCAGCCATAGGACTCGATAATGCCCTCTTCTGAACAAGAACAGCAAGTAGCGCCTCGGGAGAATACTCTTCTCCCTCTGTAACCTCTCGTATTTTATACCTCAAGAAGTGCGTGAGTGTATCAAAGTACCCCTTTTCGTCATCCGTGGTCTCGATTGCGAGCGTATTAAATTCACATTTGGGGAACACTTCCCGCCCCTCAACCTCATTTACTACTTCCTTACCCCGTCGAAAAACGCTCACATTGTGCGTAACTTCATAAAATTCTTTCGAATCCTCAGGATTTTCAATCGTCGGGTCCAGTAACACTAAGCGGTTGAGATAATCCCTAGAATCACCTCGATGTGGCGTAGCCGAGAGAAAGAGAACGTTTGTATGCTCATCCAGGACCAAATTTCGCAATAGATTCTCCCGCTCGGTGTTCAAGCCCACATTATGCGCCTCATCAACAATGAACGTATCAAAACCTATTTCTTTGAGCAGTGGTATGTACTCATCCCTCTTGGCGAGGTCAATGGAGGAGATATAATAGCCCTCAGGAAAGCCAAGTTGTCTCAACGTTGATACCTTCTCCCGTTCTATCTGGTATATTCTTCCTTCCGAAATGCCTGCTCTGACAAGCTCATCTCGCCACTGCTTTAGTAATATCCGCGGAGTCAAGAGTAACGTTTTTCTGGTCCCCCTTCTTTCTAAATACCTCAAAACCAGCAAAGCTTCTATCGTCTTACCCAGCCCAATTTCATCTGCGATCAGCGCTCTTACAGGTTTCGCCGGCATCAGCCTGAAGAGCAAGTCGGATTGGTGTACATAGGGATCAATGGGATCCATATTCACCCGCTGGGGGCGTAACGAGTAAGTAAATAAAATGGGGTTACTGTGAACGATCCGGTACGCTATCTCACACAACTCATCCAAGGTCATACACCTCTCTGAAGCCTCTTGCAGGCTTCTTCAAACTTCCTCTGGTTCTGTATTTCTCGTATGTATCCCTGAAAATGGATGCCCAGTATCTTATATCCGCAAGAGGCAAGTCGACTATTATTCGTTTCAATTTTTCCACCTTCGCCTCTGACCGAATACTTTGTCTCACCACCGCATACACAAAAACACGGAGATACGATTCTCCGTCATCTGTTCTTAATACCTTTCTCTTGTTACCTCTGTTTTCAAAACCTAGCTTCTTCGTGAAATTCGTAAATTCCGGGATGAACACCCGTGCACGGACTTCCACCGCACCCCTCCCGTTGTGCTCCGAATTATTGAGCGGTATTAATGGTAAAAATTCAGCAAGCTTACTTTTGCCCTGTTTGCTTGGCTTGATATACTTCAGGGTTATGAGGTATGAGAGCTCACCCATAGTACCTTATTCCCGCTTCTTTAAAGTAAATATGACCAAATTGTTAAGCATCTTTAACTTTTGGTACAAGATTTCCGAGATAGTGACGACATCCTCAAAGAGCACTTTAATATCCATTCGAGCCCGTGCTCCCAGTATCCCCTCAATTTCGGACACCATATACTCTGCTGTCTTGGCATCAACTTTCTCAAGATCCGCTTTTACCCTGCCATGTTGCTCAGATTCGATCTCAAAACTTCCGAGACAGCTATTACTCGCATCTATGCAATCTGCAATTGCCTTAAGGTGCGCACTGCTTTTAATTTCCTCAATTCCGTCAAGAAGCTGACCTATGTCGTCAGGTGTGAGTTCTGCCTTTCTAACAACCGCCTTTTTGATCCGGACTGTAAGCTGAGCAATCTTAGAAACTCCTGAAGCCTCTGCCACGAGATCAACCTTTTCATCCCTATCCGCAGTGAGCGTCCAAACCGCAGTAAAAGGTGTTATTCCTTCTTCTGGCTCGATTGCGCCTTGAGCAACCCTTAATTTTACACGCAATGGTTCTAAATAGGACTGCACATCGACCTTGATTTCAAGTGTTTTGCCTTTTTCCGCCTCAACGAAAGAAGGTGAAAGTGTAACATCAAATCCATGTTCGATCACCTCTGTCCTTTCCACAATAAACCCCTCTTTCACCAAATCGACCCACTCATCAGGGTTCTGCTCAACAACTTCTTTGAGCCTATACGGCGCATTCTCATAATAAACTTCATAATAGCTCTTGATGACCCGGTTACCCTCTCTTTTCTCGCCTTCCCGCCCAATTAAACTTTTTACCTGCTTATCAAGAGCTTCCCGCCAAGTTAACACTCTTTTAAGGAAGACGGAAC
>RXIE01000052.1 GCA_004212135.1 Candidatus Methanophagales archaeon ANME-1-THS
ACCTCATCAACGGCTATCCGGGTAGTGAGCCCCTTCTCCCGCAGCCGCTGGAGGATCTTAAAGTAGACTCGGAGCGCGAGAAAGGTGATGAAGAAATAACCCCGTACCGCTTCATCAGACCTTAAATGCGTCTTATCCGACTCTAATTCGTTTTTCATGGCGTTGAATGCCAGTTCTACGTCTTCTAGCCCCTTATGCAGGTCGAATAGTTCGATTCCTTCTTTATCCAGATCCGAAAGGATGCAGATCACCCCTGCGTGTCGGCGTTTCGCCTCGAACTCAGCCATCGTCTTTCTCAGCCTCAACCTGTTTGAGCAGCGCTTTTTCTTCCTCTCCCCGCAGCTGGGGGGTCTTCAAAGGCATAGAGGAGGCCATACTCCGTCTCCTTCGACCAACTCGTATTCGTTGTACTAAATTTTGATTGCCTTCATCTTTCGAAAAATATAGACGTGATTGCTCATCATTCCGCAGCTTCGAGAATATCCTCACTCTTGACCATCGTTCGCTTCCCAGATTCCCTTAAAACCAGTGCCCGAGTGTCTTTTGTTCCATCTCTTCAAATGATGAGATCTCATACCCAAAGAGTTCTAAGACACGATGCGCAACGGGTATTATTTGATGGTGCGTATAATACTCGACATCAACTTGGTGTTCCCCATCATCAGCATAGAGTTGATTGCCTTCGCTTCGCTCGATGATATCAACGGGAAACGCGCGGTCACTCGTCTTTCCCGGTCCTTTGATCACCACATAGGGGATCTTCGAGCCGACGTCATAGACCACACGAGCGGTCGACGCGAATGCTCGTTCAGCCGCTATAACATGCGCCTGCTTCGTCTCATAGCCACTTATCTTCCGGGTGATGGTCTTATGGATGATCAGTTTATCGAGGGGTATTTTTCCCGCTTTTAAGTGCTGTATAATCCCTTTAACGTACTGCACCGCTCCTTCAGGGTCTTTTTCCATCAATATGAGCCGTATCACCTCGGTCTGTACCTCTTTCGCGATCTCACACCAATCGCCCCGGCGCACTTCAAGACCCCGAACTACAATCTCGCCCTTATCGGTTAACGCGGCATACCGCTTCTTCTTTCCTGTGAAGAAGATCGCTTTATAGAAATCCTGGAGCTCGAGTTCCAGGGGGAGCTCAGTTGATATTCGCTCTGCAACCTCCTTAGCCCGCTTCAGCGTCTCCTCTCTTCGATCGTCAATCAAGTGATCATTGAGTTTCGCGAAGATGCTGTCAGTATCGCCATATATCACCGTAAATCCAGCCTCTTCCACCATGCGTATCGCTTGCTTGATGAAGTACCGCCCCCAGGCCGTCGTCGCTTCCGCACATTCTCGTTTGTAAAACTTCGCCACACTCCAGCCGGTATATCCATAAAAGCTGTTCGTGAGGATCTTGATACTCTGCTGCTGGATGTCCAGTAACCGGTATTCACTGCTCGTTT
The DNA here is from genome assembly GCA_004212135.1 of Candidatus Methanophagales archaeon ANME-1-THS. Taxonomy (GTDB): domain Archaea; phylum Halobacteriota; class Syntropharchaeia; order Alkanophagales; family Methanospirareceae; genus ANME-1-THS. Next base: position 1,455 of record RXIE01000052.1, read on the forward strand.
TCTCATATCGCTTCATCTCGTTCTTTAGCTCTCTTCGGCGTGCGATCAATTCGCTCATGATGCTTTTAAAAAAGCCATCCGGCTCCTTTCTGAATGCATGTCCCACTTCAGGTGCGATATGCACGTCCCCTCTAGCTTTCTTCGAGTCCACAAAGGTATCCGGGGAGATGTTAAAGGAGATCATTATGGTGGGATACATGGACGAGAAGTCGAGCGCGATGACATCCTCATGCAGCCCCTTCTCGGGTGGCAGCACGAACCCACCTTCATACGTCTTCTCCGCGCCACCCTTCTCAGGCACCAGCTCACCCCTCTTAAAGGCCTCCGCAGTTAAAAACGCTTCTACCTGACGCCCTCGTCCCATCTTCGCGAGCTCATCTAACGGATAACCAACCATCTTGGCAAGCTCCATCTGGAGCGGTAACACCTTGGTCGCAATGCCCAGGGTGCTCACCGCATCTGCGGTTGCGTACTCATATAAGCGTTTTCGTGCTGCAGGCGAACCACTGAGCCAGCATTCGGTAATCTCCCGAGGCGAGAGATTCACTCGTTCGTTCTTGTTCATCACGCCGAGAAATTCCGCCACATTCTCCAGCGTCTTCACCTTCACACTGCCCAGGTCGCGTTTCGCGAGCTTGAACAGGTCAACGTTCAGTCGGCCCGCGATGTTGACTCCGGGCAGTACACCTCCTCTTTCATACCGGATCGAGCTGCCATCTGCACCCGCGTTCAATCGAATGTTATGCAGATCCGCGCGCTCCCTGATATATTGCCAGTCAAAACTATCTGAGTTATAGCCCAGGATGATGTCAGGCAGGAACTGCTCTTCGCTTCCGTCCTGGTACGCACCGATGAACTGCAAAAAGCTTTTTATTAACCCTTCATCGTCACCGCTCTCGTATGCTCCGTCGTCGAGCACAAATAACCGCGTCTTGACTTCGTTCTCATCATGCTGATAGGCGACACTGATGATGATGATTGGGTCTCGTTTCGGTGCGGGCATGCCATAAGGGCTCGCCATCTCGCAATCAAACGCAAGGATCTTGAGCCTGGGGAGCCCGGTCATCCGGTGGTACGAGACGTGTGAAGCGGCGATCGCCTTCTTCGCGGTGAGATACACCTCATCCACCGGTCGTTCCTCTCCTTCCACGTTCACACCGTCGAAGGGTCTGAGGTGGTGATCGATGAGGTATCGAATGGCAAAGAGAATATCCGCTTCCAGGACGGTAAGACCCGCCTTCCTGACTTCCTCTCGCAGCAATGGGACTTCCCTCGGATGCGTAACGAAGATCTTTAATACATCCCGCGTAACACCTAACAACTTCTTCTGGCAGAGTTCCACGCGCTTAACTCGTATCTCTTCTCCACCTCGATCGATGCTCAGTGCTTCTATCCGTTCCCTCTGCTCAGCCAGGTCTTCATCGTACGGATCAGGAAGCGCGTAAAAATAAGGCTCGAAGGTGTCGTCAAACACAATAAAATCGCTACCGTCTCTGCTCTTGCACCAGAGTCTTATCACGGGCTTATCTCTTCCCGCTTCGTCTTTCTCCGTTAGGTAATCAATATCCAGGAGAAACCCTTCCTGCTCCATCTTTCTTTCGCGTCCAACATCTCCTTCGTTCGTTCGATCGAGAACGGTAGCTCGTTCTTATGTTAGATTGTGCACTACATTAAGTTTTTTTTAGTGAGAGTGTAATAAATGAGATAAGAAATCCAACGGGTGATAAAAGGTGATCCCTCTCAGATGGCAACGAATACGATATACCTCATTGATGTTACGAACCGGGATGGCGTGCAGACCT
>RXIE01000053.1 GCA_004212135.1 Candidatus Methanophagales archaeon ANME-1-THS
TGGACCTTAGAAGAGTTGTTACGGTTTAAACCACCCCCGTAGCAGGTGAATATCAGGAATATGCAGGGGTGCGGTAGGTCTATTTAGCGTGAGCTCTCATATCTTACAATCAATTTGCCACGTGCAGGTTATATTGCTCGAGTGGCATTATATAATTTGTGCAACATATTCTGTTACATCTTCTCTTCCAGGTCGACAAAAAGGGGACACGACCAAATAACCGAATATGGTTCGTTTATGTCTCCAAAATCGAAAATAACCCAAACCTATCTCGTTTATTTTTGACTTTCGGCGATCAATTTGACTATTCGATTCAAATAGTCGTTTAACCTACAAGTTCAGAATTTCTTTGACTCTCCCAATTTCGCCTGATTTAAGCCGTACTTTAATGCCATGAGGATGATGTTGAGCATTGGTAAGAATCTCTTTAACGATGCCTTCCGTTCGCTTTCCTGAGCGTTGATCCTTTTTCAGTACAATTGCTACCCGTATTCCCGGTTTAATATCCACTCGTTTAGTTCCATCCATGTTAGAAAACACCAGTCCCCATTTTTCACCCGTAAGTACTCATAATGTTCTTGGTTAATTTGAACTCCCCCATTTTCTGATACGATCCAATGACGGACCTTTAAACGCCCGACACGAGCGTCGCCATGCCCACCGCGCCCGCATACTGTGAATTCGGGGGCACAATGATCTCCACACCGAGCATATCCTCAAATTCGCGCTTCACGCCTTCGACCAATGAGACACCGCCCACAAAGATGACCGGGGGTCGGACTTCCATCTCCTGGATCATCGTCTCATAGACCTGTTCAGCCACCGACCGGCACGCAGCAGCCGCGACATCCTCAGGCTTTATTCCCGAGGCAAGTGCCACGACAAGACTCTGGATGCCAAAGACCATGCAGTAGCTCTGCAGGTCAAATTTCTCCTTCTTCTTCGAGTGCGATTTCATTGCGAGCTGCCCCAATTCCGAGATGTCCACATCCAGCCGGTGCGACGCTACTTCTAAGAACCTGCCGGAAGAGCCGCCACAAATACCGCCTAAACTGAAACTCGTCGCTATTCCGTCCCGCATGAGAACCAGCTTGTTGTTCATTCCGCCGATATCGATCACGGTCGCCTCGCCCTTATGTCGCCTGGCAAGAAGAGCAGCGCCCTTTGAGACCACGCTCACCTCCTCCAGATTGAGATCCGCTTTCACATGCCCGCCCACCAGTTCCCGGCCATGACCCGTCACACCGATCGCATCGACCTCGTTCCCCGAAATGCCGGCCTGTTTCATCGCTTTCTCCATCGCCTCGTCGGCGGTTCGTATCGGGTCAGTCGTGGGCAGCCATTCCTCGCCTTGTAGCTCGTTATCCTTCATCAGGACTACTTTTGTCATCGATGAGCCGGAGTCAATGCCAATCGTCACGCCTTCCTGCTTCTCCCGCATCAAGAGCGTCTTCCGCGTGATCAAGGTCTTCAACGCTTCCAGCCGTGAGTATATCTCGATCTCCTTCGGCTTTTCTACGTTTGAATACACGATGATCGGGATATCCGTCCGCTCATGGAGGAATCTCCGTACGATATCCTTCACGATTGTTCCTTCCGGGCACTTGAAGCAGGTGAGCAGAATCGCGCCTTTTATCGTCGGATCGTATAAGAGCGAGACCGCGCGTGCCATCATCAAATTTAAGCTCGGGCTTTCGGTCTCAAAGCCGATCTCTTTGCAGGCCACATTCACCATCGACAAGTCCATCTCAGGATAAACCAGTTCTACCTCCAATCGCTCCGCTATGTCGTCCAATAACCATTGAATACCACTGTATTCAGTTCCACAGGATATCTGCGCAACTCTCACCCGTGTCATACTTCGTTATGCTTCTTGTTGGCGCGGTGCTAACCGTTTTAAAAATTCCATGACTGCCGAGACCATCTCCTCCATCCGATCCCCGCCCTCAAACTTCACTTCGAGTATCGGTATTCCCCGTTTCTTGACCAGAAATTTGAAGAATTCGTCTGCAACGGCACAGCCCATACAACCGAAGGTCGGCGGTGCGTCGGTCAATATGATTGCCGCTTCTGCTTTCTCTAATAATGGCGCGAGCAGTCCTATCCTTCCCTTGAGCCCCGCAGGCTCCTCCACCGAGACGTATCGCAGAGCCCGTTTCAAGTCCTCTTCCGTAATGTTCAGTGGCGGTGCATCTATCTCAGCATCTCGCACGTGTTCGCCGACTTCCTTCATCAAAACGACCGGTTCATGTCCACCGCGTTCCACCAGATCCGCCAGTATCAAACTATTTGGCGGGTAAACCAAGACCTTCATCTTTTCCTATCCTTTCCAATCTTCGCCGCTTTCTTCCTCGTTGATTTATACACTCTCACAACTACTTTAATTTTGTTCTTCTTCCTGCTCATCTCGGTCTATCCTCAACGCCCTTACTCGTAATGAAGAACTCGCACACCATATCTTCAGGCATGGATCGGTGCTTCCGCAAAATAGCTCGTCGTTTACCACGCTCCCCTGCTACTTTATCGAGCTGCACAATTACTTTCGAGAGATGTTCGAGCGCAGATCCACCAGAAGGTCGTAATTTACCCTCTTCGATGTCCGTATAGACCTGATTGGTAATCACAACGGCAAGGTCATGCCGACGTGCAACTTCCAGAAGATGCAGTATCTGGTTCGCCAGCGTTCTCCTCAAATTTACATCGCGATCATCGCCCAGTTCCAGCCGGTAGAAGAGTGTGGCGGAATCGAGGATTATCAATGAGATCCCGTTTTCACCCCCCTTATCCTTTATGACGGTATCCAGCTCCTTGATACATGCCATTTGCTGCTCGAAATTCTGGGGTTGGTATACCATGATTCGCCGCGCGATGCTTTCGAGATCCTCATGCTCACCCGTCCTCGCACCTGCTATTTGCACGAACCGTTCGGGAGAGAAGCCTTCAGTATCAATGAAGATCGCGCTTTTCCCCTGTTTCGTAGATTCAACCACTGCCTGAAGACAGATATTCGTCTTGCCACTGCCCGCCTCGCCATAGAGCTGGGTTACTGTACCCGACTCGAAGCCACCACCCAACAGCTCATCTATGCTCTTGCAGCCCGTGCTATATTTCCTCGGAAGGTGCATTATTATCCGTTGCTTTAAAAGAGGAGGCGTATCAAAAGAAGGTATCTGTCCCTCTTTCAGCACAAGCATTTTTATTCCATATAAAGGTTAATCAAAAGAATTTGTCTACGGTCTTTACTGGTTCTTTTGCT
>RXIE01000108.1 GCA_004212135.1 Candidatus Methanophagales archaeon ANME-1-THS
ACTTATTGCCTGGGTCTTCACTCTGAGTGGCTCGATGACACCTGCCTTGAGCATGTCTGTCGGCTCTCCCTTGAAGACATCCAACCCAGCACTCTTGTTCCCTTTTTCATGAGCCGAGCGAAGTGCCACGAGCATATCGATGGGGTCCAAGCCCGCATTCTCGGCAAGTGACCGCGGAATAGCCTCGATCGCATCTGCAAAAGCCTGTATCGCGAGTTGTTCCCGGCCTCCGACGCTTGCTGCATAATCCCGCAGCTTGAGTGCCAGTTCTATCTCCGTTGCTCCTCCTCCGGGTACGTACTTGCCATCCTCCATAGCAACACCCACGACGCGGAGTGCGTCATTCATCCCTCGTTCCAGCTCGTCCACCACATGCTCCGTTCCGCCTCTGAGCAGTATGGAGATCGCTTTCGGATTCTTGCAATCCTCGACGAAGATCATCTCCTCACCGCCGATCTTCCGTTCCTCCACGAGCCCTGCATAGCCGAGATCCTCAGGCCTGACCTCTTCCAAGCTCGTCAGTATCTTCCCGCCAGTTGCACCTGCCAGCTTCTTCATATCACTTTCTTTTATTCTCCTCACGGCGACGATCCCCTTCTTCGCGAGGTAATGCTGCGCCAGGTCATCGATCCCTTTCTGGCAGAAGAGCACATTGGCACCACTCGATGCTACCTTATCCACCATCTCCTTCAGCATCCGCTCCTCCTCTTCCAGGAAAGATTTTAACTGCTCTGGTGCGGTAATCTCTATCTTTGCATCCACTTCGGTCTTCTCGATCTCCAAAGCCGCATTGATCAGCGCGATCTTTGCATTCTTCACGGTCTTCGGCATTCCGGGGTGCACACGCTCCTTGTCGATGACCATGCCTTTGATCAACTTTGTATCTTCCGTGCTGCCGCCCATCTTCTTCTCCAGCTTTATATGGTCCATGTCTATCTTCTTCACGCCCTTTTCCGCGATCGTTTTCACCGCATCTACTGCGAGGTCGCTCAGCAGCTCTTTTGCAATCCCTGCACCTTTTCCGGTGAGCGAGGTCGTCGCGATCTTCTTGAGGGTCTCTTTATCTTCGGGCTTGACATCGACTGCGATCTCTTTTAAAATCTCATATGCCTTTTCGGCCGCTAACCGATACCCGGTAGCGATCAGCGTTGGATGTACCTCCTGTTCCAAGAGGTCTTCCGCTTTTTTCAGGAGCTCGCCTGCTATAACGACTGCAGTCGTCGTTCCGTCGCCCACCTCTTCATCCTGCGTCTTCGCGATCTCGACCATCATCTTCGCCGCGGGGTGCTCGATATCCATCTCCTTCAATATCGTTGCGCCATCGTTTGTTATGACCACATCGCCCATTGAATCCACCAACATCTTATCCATTCCCTTGGGTCCGAGTGTAGACCGTACCGCATTGGCAACCGTCTTCGCTGCGAGGATGTTCCTGCTCTGCGCATCCCTTCCCCGTGTCCGCTCGCTTCCCTCTCTCAATATCAAAACTGGTGTTCCACCTAATTGTGCCATTGTGTACCACCTCTGATTCTCTATATCTATGCTTCTATATAAAGCTTGTTCGGCCTTTATAAGGGGCAATGTCATCCTCTACCATAACCGATGATGAAGGGCACGTTCGACGAGAAACTCTTCGTGAAGGTGATGAAAGCACTCAACAAGCATTTGCCTGCCGAACGAAAGACCCTTTTTGAATTGCTCAATGAGGAAAAGCCGGTCGTACAGGGAAGAGATCAGTCTATCCATCGGATAAAAAGGGAAGAACTTAAAGAGCTCGCACGACTCATCCCAAAGGAGGAGTATAAAAATTTGAAACTGCCGATTTACATCGAATTAACGCCCGATTATGGCCGGGGGATAGCCCGGATACATGGCACGCTGGAGTGCGAGATCGTCAAGCGGATAGTAGGGGACCTGAAGGAGCAGCGCAGCGGTATGGGTGAGGATCGCATACGCGGTGATGAACTGTTCATTTATCGAGCGGATGTGCGGGCCTTGAGACGCAAATTGCCCACCACGACTGAATATGCGTTCTTTTCTACGACCGCCTTTCAGGTATAAGCCTGCATCGCCTCGCGGCGGGCAAAGGCGGGCAACCAGCAATTGGCAGGCTGAGCACTGTTCTCATAACTTTAAATAGATCAAACTTCAAACTCCTCACACCCAAAGATGGAAGAAGAAGTCGTGCTGCGTGACTATCTCTATTCTCTTCGGTTTTATATCCTGTTTGTCTCGTTCCTCTTCATGTGCGCTATTGTCCTCGGGTACATCGGGCTCTTTAACGAGGTATTTAGTGTGTCATTCGAATGGATCCAGGAGCTCAGTGAGAATGTAAAAGATCTCACCGGCTCTTATCCACTCTGGATTTCTTTCACAGCCTTTTTTATCGTGATATTCCTGAATAACGCCTTCACGTGTTTTCTCAACATCATAACGGGACCGCTCATGGGCATCTTCCCGCTCTTTTCCGCCATGATTAATGGCGGTTTACTCGGCTGGGTCGTCCATGAGGAGGGTTTGGCTGTCTTTGGTGCGATAGCGCCACATGGAATGTTTGAGCTCCCCGCATATGTGCTCAGTGTGGCTATTGGCTTGAGGGTGGCACGAGAAGTGTTGAAACGAAGGGAAGAGCGGCGGTTAAAGATGACGGTGAGGGAAGGTTTGTGGGTATACCTCGCCCTGATTGTGCCGCTCCTTATCGTTGCGGCGCTCATTGAATCGGCATTGATTGTTGCAACACTTTTTCTTTTTTAACAAGAAAACCTGAGCTCAAAGAAAAACTAAGAAAAGATTTTTGCTGAGAGAGAAAATATACGTTTCTTTGATCAAACTTTCTTTTAAAGAAAGGTTGAAACATGAGACTTCAAGATGGGATATATTGGTATAGCGAGAAGGGATACTTTGATGCGAACACGTATATCATAGCGGATGAACGCACCGTGCTCATCGATCCGGGGTTGGAACGATACCTTACGCTCCGGCTCAAAGAGATGCGGGAGGATGGGATCGATCCGAAGGAGGTCGATGTGATCATGGTCACGCACCTTCATCCTGACCATTGTGGGGCAACCGCGGCGCTTAAGGAGGTCTCAGGTGCCCAAGTTGCACTCCATCCGTCTCAACGTGCATATCTCGATCGTATGGCTGAGGATGTGCCGAAACTCTTCGGCATGGGCATTGCACCTCGCTTCGTCCAGGATGTTCTGCTCGGGGCGCGGTTGAGTATAGGAACGATGGATTTAGAAGTAGTACATACCCCCGGGCATTCGCCCTGCAGCATATCCGTTTACGAGGCTGAAAGAAGGATTCTGATCTGTGGTGATCTGGTCTTTGAAAAGGGAGTAGGAAGAACGGATTTGCCATTTGGTGATGCCGAAGAGCTGAAAAATTCACTCGAGTTCGTCTCAGAGCTGGATACCGAACTGCTGTTGCCGGGTCATGGAGCGCCGATCGAGGGCTCAGGTAATGTCAAACGGAATTATGAGTTTATAAAAAGAGTTTACTTCAACCCGCTTTTTTAGCAGAAGGTCTGTACATGCTTGAACGTGAACCGACTACCGCACCTCCTTGAGGTCTTCCGCAAATGCATGCACCGTTTCCTCATCGATATGCGGCATGATTACTAATCGAAGCGCTTTTGGCTTCCTTGTTACAGAGACGCGCCATTTCCTCTTGGCTAACGCGTTCGCTACCCGTTCCACCTCGGCCTCCGGTAAATCCAGGGCTACAACGTTCATGACGGGTTCTATCACGGGTGAAATGCCCATCTCCGTTCCACGCTCGACTAATAACCGGGTGAGCCTCATGCATTCCCCCACAATCTTTTTCAGTCCTTCTCTCCCCAGGTATTTGAGCACCGCATACGTCGCGGCGGTGGCTGCACCACTTCGCGTCCCCGTCAAGGAATACTGTTCCTTCGTCGTCAGGTACGGTGTGGGCACCCTTAACTCCTCCAGATACGACTTCTCTCGAAACAAAAGACATCCCGCGGGAATCGTACTCATGCCCATCTTATGCGGGTCAGCCGAAATTGCACTCACGCCGCTGAGCGAGAAATCAAAGTCGTAGTGCGCCTCAAGAAATGGGATCACAAAACCGCCAAAAGCCGCGTCGACGAATAAGAACAGATCTTTTTCGGTTGCGAGCTCAGAAAGCTCCTTTATTGGGTCTATCTGCCCGAACTCAGTCGTTCCTGCTATTCCCACCAATCCGATCGTGCGGTCATCGATCAGCTCTTCGACTGAATTCACATCCACTCTGAGCTCCTCATCAAGGGATGCTTTTTTCACGTCTATGCTGAGAATATCCGCGATCTTATCAAATGAGAAATGGGCTGTCTCGGGCACGATTATGTTCATATCTCGCATGCCTTCCCTCTTTTTTCTGTTTCTTACCGCTCTTATTGCCTGGATATTCGATTCCGTGCCACCGGTCGAGATATAGCCACAGGCGTCCTCAGCACCCAGCAGTGCGCCCACCATCTGGATCACTTTATCCTCCATCTCTTTTGTCCCCGGGAACAGACCAGAATCACCCAGATTGGATTCCAGAAACATCATATGTGCATAGACTGCTATTTCATGTGGATAGGTGCACATCGAACTCAAGATCCGGTGATAAGCTAAATCAGCCAGCTTCTTTTCCTGGAGTAACGACTCGATCGCTTCCCTGCTCATACCCCGTTCTTCCATCTCCATCCCCCTCCGTATATATCCTATAGCCTCTTAATATTTATGCGAAACCAGCGTCTGGTTGGTTAAAGGAGATGGTATACATGGACGACTTTATTAGCCAGGTTACTGCTATCACGGCTGCTTTAGGGCTGGAAAAGGAGCCTGTAGGCGTAAAATACACGAATGAAGACCCAACCGTGGCGGTCGAAGAAGGTGCCCATACGGTCTGTGGCGCAATACTGAGGGCAGCGGAAGGGAACGTGATACTCCTTTCTGAAGATCATTGTGCCTGTTCAGGCGGGAAGAGCCATCTTGGCCTTACCCTGAGGGGTGAGATACCCTGGAAGATGCTTGTTGAGGGCGAAAAGCTCTGGATCGATGTTAAAGCCGCGATACGGTCAAATGCAGAGGTTGAGAAGATTGCGCGACCGCCGTACGGTCTTTCGAAGAAGATCTATCTCTATCCAGTAAGAAAAGCGCTCTTTCAGCCTGATCTCGTGCTCATGCTGGTGAAGCCCGAACAGGCCTCGAGGCTCATCACCTTAAACCAGTTCTGGGATGGCAAAACGCCCTCTCTGGAGATGCGCGGTCCGCTCTGCTGGAGCACGATCACGTACCCGCTTGTATCCGGGAATTTCAACCTCTCGGTCGGGGACATCAGTGCACGGAGGATGGAACGGTGGGCTCCAGAGATATTGGTTGCCTCTCTCCCTTGGGAGCGGATACGAGGGATTGCCGAGGCGGTTGAGCTCAGTACCGCGGGAACCGCAGAACCCTCAGAGCAGTTCAAACGAATGACCGAGCGGATGAGATCAAGGAGATAGAGGAGCGGGGAGATAGTTTAAATATACACGAGTTTTATATTATACGACATCATAGGAGATGGGAGGAAGTGAAACGAGATGTTTACGGCTAAGATTGATGCGGGCGTGCTACGGGAATGTATAGAGGCGATTACCGCGGTAGTCGATGAAGGAAAGTTACGAATAACGGAGGAGGGATTAAAACTCCGCGCTGTTGACCCTGCAAATGTAGCTATGGTTACGTTTGAATTGCAGCGTGATGCGTTTGGTGATTTTCTTTTTAAGTCTGAATCAGGTGCGGGCGCCCCACCGGAATCCAAGGCTGCTACTGATGTCGGGATTGATTTCGTTAAGTTGCGTGGCATCCTTGAGATAGGGGGACGAGAGGAGGTCGATTTGAAACTGGATGAGCAGGCCCAGAAATTATTCACCAAGATGGGCAGTCTCTCGTATACCATCTCATTGCTTGATCCCTCTTCGTTACGAAAAGAGCCCAAGGTTCCGGATCTCGAGTTCCCCATCCAGGTCATCATCGAAACCGAGGAGTTCAGACGAACGATACGTGCGGCCGAGAAGATCGGGGATCATATTGTGCTCGGTGTGGATGGCGAGGAGTTTTATATGGAAGTGGAAGGTGAGGTGGACAAACTGAGATTGGGGTTGAGGAAGGAGCAATTGATACATTTGACGCCCGGAACGCTTCATTCATTGTACTCACTGGACTACATCTCGGCAATGAGCAAAGGAATGAGCCATGCGACGAACATAACGCTCAATCTGGGCAAGGATTATCCCTTACAAATCGAATTTGAAGTGGCTGAGGGTAAAGGGAAGGTGAGTTATCTGCTTGCCCCCCGAATAGAGTCTGAATAAGAGCAGCGAAGGGCTCAACGTTGGGTATTTTCTGGAACCAGAAAGAAAAAAGTCCCGCTACGTACGGTTATGCAGGCCTTGATTGAAAAATGCCTGGTTCGCCGTGCGGGCAATGAGCGGTTGCAGGGCATTGAGCCCCAAACGGCATACCTTATCTGCTCAGCTCACGCGCTTCCTGCCAAAACTATTTGATCTCACAGAACCAACCATACTCATTGGAAATGTCTGTGGACGCACTGCATATCAGCCTTTATCCGTTTCTCGCTGCGGCGTCGAACTATGTGAAGGAGTCAGGGATCACGCTCGACGATTTGATCACCGCTGCGGCATTTGAACGTGCACGATTAAGGGGTAAAGAGCGGATACGTGAGGCGATACGAGCACGAACGGTTCGAAAGCCGAAGATACTCAGTGCTGCGCAGGCCGAGGTGGAATTACTATCCTATCCCTTTGCCCGTATCCTGGTATCCTGTATTGGTGATGAGCGCCTGGTGCGTCGATACGCGTTATCAGAGTCGAAATCGGCTTATGAAAAGCTGTTAGAGGAATCCAGTTCGGGCTCAAGCTCGGATGATTGTATCAATGAGCTATCCCGGGAATTTGGTATGCGCGTAGCGGTGGTTCGGCAGGAGCGTGAACGCGAGCAGGTCAAGATACTCTTCTCTGATTACCTGCGATTCACCTCTACGCTTCGGGATAAGCGATGGAAACTGGTGAATCGCGGGCTGGAGAAGGGATGGGTGAACCTGAGGAAGGCCGAGTTTTTCCGCATTGTCCAGGAAGCGATTTACGAACGGATAAAGAAAGATCTACCCCTCGATGTTCCTGGAGCTCTCTGCGATTCAATAAGGAGTTATACCGAAGATCTCCGTGTGGAGCTGGCGAACTGGCAGAAAAAGTATGATGAAAGTGGCTTTGAGTCGACTTCAGGCTTCCGGGTACGAGATCCGCGTTATTTCCCGCCCTGTATCGCGGCCATTCTGAGCAATTTAAAAGAAGGCGTCAATGTTCCGCACAGCGCACGATTCGCGGCCACCGCCTTTTTGCTGAATATCGGACTAACCGAGGACGAAATCATGGAGCTTTATAAGAACGCACCGGATTTTGACGAGGAGCGGACGAGGTACCAGGTCGAGCATATCGCGGGCGATAAGGGCAGTGTGCGGTATACCGCGCCGTCCTGTGACACGATGCGCACGTATGGCAACTGCATCAAGCCCTTACAAGGCTTGCGGGTAAGCCCCTCCAGGGCTCGCGGGGGCATGGGCGGAGCCCTTGATGCGGCGGAGTCCCACAGTGATGATGTGTGCGAGAGGATCACGCATCCTTTAAGCTACTACAAACTCAAAGTAAAGATGGAGGCCAAGAAATGAGCGGATATAGCTACAAAGTGGAGTTCTTCCCCATAGAAGAGGTGCTGGTCGAGAAGCAGGTAGATAGAGGAAGAATTGAAAAGACCCTCAATCGGTATGCTAAGCGGGGATTGCGATTGGCGCAGGTCGCGCTCTGTGGTCAGTTGGGATTGATCTGCATCTTTGAACAGGAAGAAGCGGGGGAATAAACAGCATCTCTACATGCGTGCTTTGAAGCACAAACTTCTTTCTATGGGTTAGATAGCCGAATGTAAAGGAATTATTCGTGAAGAATCGAGACCTTCATTTGAGTGATACGTAAGTAAAGAACTGAAATACTCATTTCATGCCTTCAACCACCTTTACAAGCACTTTTTCCACCTTCTCACGGCTCTTTGACGCCGCTGCAACGATATCTTTGTAATCCAATGCTTCTCCGGCGATTATACCATGTGCATAATTATCAACGGTGCTTATATTCGCGTACCTGAGCCCCAACTCGGTTGCAAGTGTTGCTTCCGAAGCCATGTTCATTCCCACCACGTCCGCATACTCTTTCATGAGGTTAATCTCCGCTCTCGTTTCGAGTCTCGGCCCCACGGTCTGGAAATACACGCCTCGGTCGATGATCGAAATGCCCAAACTCCGCCCGGCGTCTATTATGCGCTTCCTCAACGGTTCATCCAACCCCGGGGTAACATGGATCAGTTCGGTGTCATAATAGGTAGGTATGCTGCACAGGCTGATGTAATCGTGAGGTGCTATCAAGGACTGTGGTGGTATCGCATGCTTTAAACTGCCGACAGAGGTAACCCCGATGATATCCTCTACGCCCAGCTCCTTGAACGCCCGTATATTCGCTTTGTAATTGATCCTGTGCGGCGGGATGCTGCTCTCCTTACCATGTCGCGGGATATAGACCACCTCCTGTGACTGCACCGTGGCAACGAGCAGGTAAACGGTGCCATAGGACGTATCAAGCGCTCTCTCCTTCGCATCTGCAAGCAGCTTCGTGCTAAACAAACTGGTACCACCAATTATGCCGAGTGCCATCTCGTAATACCACTAAAAAGTTCGTGGTTTCGAGTGATAAACTTATTTGATGGCTTAACTTGAACAGTTCCACATCCAGTAGACCATACGTACCTGGGCATGGTTAATACTGCCATATCTCATCCCAGTTCCGTTCGCCGATAGCCACTTCGAACTCGTTAACCGAGAGAATCGGTTGATTAAAATGAACAAAATCCTCAGCCAACCGTGGGCATGCGGTATTCACAAAGGCATCGACCTTGAAACCGAGCAACCTCGCCTCGGTTATCTCGTCCATCGCAATCAAATAAGCATCTAACCCCTTCTCTACCGCTTTTTGCTGTGCTGCGAGCGCTTCGTTTAGATCAGACTGGCCGCTTTTCAGACCTATGATGATCCCGAAGGACTTCGCATCCAGGGCTCGCGCGATTACTCCATACCGCTTCTTTCGCAAGTCATCCGGTTCGACGATGTGTATCTGCAGGGTGAATGGGTCTGCAGCTATTACTCGCTTGCCGGTATACAGCGCGATTCCTTCAGGATGAAAACGACCACTGCCTATAAATAGAAGCTCATCGCAGGGAACTCGCGCGGAGGAGAAATCACAGCCCAGTACCTGGCCATCGTACGTCAGGTTATTCGATGCACCTATCAGCACCTTCTTTCCCGAACGAGCAAGTACCGTCTTTGCTTCGGGCAATGCATGGACATGCTGTACCGTCGCTACTAATCCGACAGAATCTCCTTTTAGCTCCGCAACTGCACGCTCGACCACCGGCTTGATATCGACCGTGCTTCTGAGTTCGATGAAGACTACCTTTTGTCGACACGTTGCTTCAAGCACCGGTTCTCCTCGCAACATTTTTCCGTAAACGCTTTTTCTAAATTGGTTTGCGGCATGTCCGAAATGGAAGAGCATATCCACAATGCGCGCCAGCTTCTCGTCCACATCGCATGCACCGTAGCATGAATTTCCTGAGATGAGCACGGCAACGCCGGTCGCTTGTGCAATCTCCGTAGCAATCTCAGTCGCAGCCGTTTTAAGCCCCTCGGGGAGCTGTACACCCACACGTCGTGCTCCTCGTTCTTGTATCAATGCGGTTATCTTATCCAACTCGAACTCGTACGGTTTTCGCTCCATTCTTCGTGCGGTGTTAGTTCTCACTATCGTTCGTTAGTATGGTACAACGTACGCTGAGTTATTTTTTCACCTCATGATGTAGATGCTGAATCTGGTTATGTGTAACGAACGCGAATGTGAAGAAGTGGCTGAATGCCTCTGTCCCATTCTGGGCATAATTGAGGTGGTAAGCAAAAAGTGGTCGATATGCATGGTCAGCCTGCTGGACGAGAAGAATCCGGGCGGTCTTATTGTTAAAAAGATATAAGAAGAAATGACCATTGGTGGTTTATGAACCCGATAGAATTTTCACCCGCATCGGAGAGCCTGATTACCAAGGCGATCATCGCGGAGTTCGCGCAAGAATTGGAGCATTATGTGGAGACCGAAGTAGTTATCGTCGGTGGTGGGCCATCCGGCTTAATGGCCAGTAAGGAACTGGCATCGCGTGGTGTCAAGGTCTTACTGATAGAACGGAACAACTATTTAGGTGGTGGGTTCTGGCTCGGCGGTTTCTTAATGAACAAGCTCACGGTGCGAGCACCGGCAGAACTGATTCTGGATGAGCTCGGTGTGCCTTATAAGGAATATAGTAGCGGATTGTACGTTGCGGACGCACCCCATGCCTGCTCGCGATTAATAGCGGCAACCTGTGATGCGGGCGCGAAGATCCTCAATATGGTGAGTCTGGATGATGTCGTGCTGCATAACGAGAAGGTGTGTGGCGTGGTCGTCAATTGGACTGCGGTTTCATCATTGCCACGTGGCATAGCGGCGATCGATCCGGTATCCTTGGAATCCAAACTCGTGATAGACGCGACAGGTCATGATGCCGCGGTGGTAAAGAAGCTGGAAGAGCGCGGGCTGCTGAAGGCCAAGGGGCAGGGTGCGATGTGGGTTGAGAAGTCCGAGGATCTTCTGGTAGCGCACGTCTCAGAGCTTTATCCAGGGCTTATCGTAACCGGTATGGCGGTTTCAACGGCTTATGGGCTTCCGCGAATGGGTCCTACCTTTGGTGCGATGCTCATTGCGGGAAAAAGAGCGGCTGAGATCGCGATTGAGAAGCTCAAGCGATAACCTGATGAAAGCGCTCGCGTTGTTATCCGGCGGCTTGGATTCGATCCTGGCGGTCAAGCTTATCGCGGATCAGGGTATTGAAGTTGTGGCGGTGAAGTTCATGTTGCCGTTCGTTTCAGAAAAGAAGGAGTATGCAGATGAGGTTGCCCGGAAGCTCGGAATACCGCTGATAAAGGTTGAAGTGGGGGAAGAGTACCTTGAGGTCGTGCGGAACCCGCGGTATGGCTATGGGTCGGGCATGAACCCCTGTATCGATTGCCGAATTTATATGCTGCGGGAGGCAAAACGGCTCGCGAAGGAGGTCGGTGCGAGCTTCATCGTCACCGGCGATGTGCTCGGTGAGCGACCAATGAGCCAGCACCGGAGAGCCTTAGAGCTCGAAGAACGAGAGGCCGGGCTGGAGAACTTGATCCTGCGGCCGTTATCTGCGAAACTATTACCCGAAACAATCCCTGAACGCGCGGGATGGGTAGACCGAACGAAATTGCTGGATATAAAAGGGAGGAGCAGGAAACGTCAGATTGCACTTGCGGAAACGTTTGGGCTCCATGAGGCGTATCCTACCCCCTCGGGTGGGTGTCTCTTAACCTCCAAGGAATTCGCATCACGGGTCAAAGATTTGTTTGAGCATAACGCACACGTAACAACGCGCGACCTCTCGTTACTGAAACTGGGCCGCCATTTCCGGCTCGGGGACTCTAAAATCATTGTTGGGAGAAACGAAGAAGAGAATAAGCTCCTTGCGGCGTTAAAGGGCCCGGACGATTATCTCTTCGAAGTCCCGGGTTCCGGGAGCCCTGTAACCATTCTGGAAGGTCCGAAGCGTAGAGAAGCGATTGAACTCGCCGCAAAGCTGACTGCACGCTATTCAGACGCAAACGCCAGATCGAAAAAGATCATGGTGGAATATAAAACTGAGCATGGGAGAGAGGTGATACTCGTTTCACCTCTGGAGGAGCATGAAGTTGCACGGCTGAGGGTATAACGCGTTCCTCTCCCGGCTGATCGTACTTCTCTGAGAACCGTTTTTCGTGGTTATTCCTCGCTGCACCTGCATTCCTCGGCGAGCCGTACGAGCTCCATCGGGTAGGGCTCAAAGAAGGTCTGCTTCATCAGATACTCGTCCTCGAACCGCACAATCCACGCATGAAGAATCATCAGGACGGAGCCTAATGGCATCTGCCCATTCCGGTACTTCTCCACCGTTTCGAGGAAGAAGGCCTTCTCTTTTGTGGATATCTCCCGTTTGAAGAATCCGAAGACGTGCATGAGCACGTTTATGGTCGAGGTGCACCGTGGAGCTCTCGCCATTGCCTTCTGGAGATGCATTTCGTATTCACGGAGTACCTCTTCTACCTTCTTCTTCTCGTTATTGGCGGCGATTCTGCCCAGCGTCTTCAATTCTTTCTGGTTGTAGCACATCAGGAGCAGCTTGTTCTCCGTGTGAAATGCGAGGAGATCCCGGCTCGCTCGCGCCTGCCTGAACCTCGCTCGCAAGTAGAGTTTTGTGAGGAAATGCTCGCGAATCTTGGAGTTTATGAGCCTCCCTTCATCTTCGATCGCCAGACCCGGAAACAGCTCCATCACCATCCCGCCGAAGAAACCCGCGCCTTTGCCCGCAACAGGTCCTCTCTCCATGCTCTGATAGATTCTCACATCCTTGATGCCACACGAGGGCGACCTATTCTTGAGTATAAAGCCATCGATATCCTTGAGCTCAGCGAGAAAGCGTTCAGCAAAGACGCGCATCTCCTCTGAAACATCTCGCCCCGTGGCAGGCTGAAGTAGCCTTATCTCCCCGCCTCTCTGGACGAGCCGGATCGGCTCCCTCGGGACACCTAACCCAATCGCAACTTCCGGGCAGACGTGCGTGAAGTGCACGTACTCACGCAACGTCTCCACAAATTTGTCGGGTATAATCTGCCCATTGTACCGGCATGCGTCGAAGCCGAGGCACCTGCTTACCACAACCTGTGGCTTTATCTCTTCTTTCATCTCGGGCGCCTGCTCCCTGGTAGTGTGATGAGGCAAAGAAGGCGAAGGAAATAATCAGGTACTCCGCTGCATGCCACTCTTCTTCTTCCTCTTCGACAATCTCCGTATGGATTCCAGGCCGGCTTTCTCGAGGTCCATGACTTCGATGTAGCCCTTTTCCACCGCGCCTCTCACAACTCCCTCGCCAAGCTCCGTGCGAGCAAATACGGTTGACCAGCCCTGTTCTGAGCCGACGGAGCCTACAGAGATGTCCGCAAGCTCGGCGGTATAATCCATGCACACCAAGCAGCCCTCGCCCACATAGCTCTTGAGCTCCTCTAACGGGATTCGACGCTTCGCTTCCCTGTCTTCTGTATATACCAAGAGATCTTTATCCCGTATCTCGAACTTCCGCACTCCTTCTAACGAGCGGTCACCACATCGCTCACCTACCAAATCCAGCAACGCACCGGTGAAATTCTCCATGCAGAACAGGCCGATCAACAATTTTACCTTCGTTATGCCCACATCGTAGGGCTGCTCAGCCGTTTGAACCTTCCGTACACCCTGGATTTGACAGGGCAGTCCTACAAACCCGATAGCCTCACAGCCATTCTTTATCGCTTCTCTTACGCCGAGCACGCTTGGATAGAGCGTGTATTTCGTGCCTGCCCCTTTCTTTAGGTCCTCGTACGTCCGTGCAACCTTTGTTATCGGCTTCCAGTGCTCCGAGGTGGTAATCACGCATGGCTCGATGAGCCCTTCATCAAGTGCATAGGCAAGCAGTGAGGTAACCGCTCCGCCATCCTGAGCCCCCTTTACGATATCCTCACGCTTTGACCGAACCGCATAAAAACTCCGGTAGGCACCAAGAATCCCGTCTTCTGCCCTTTTCCACTCCTCACCAAATATCCTCCGCTCTATTTCACTCAGGGGTAAGAACGTCCGTGGGCAGAACGCATAGCAGAGCCCGCAGACCGTGTCATACTCCTCAATAAACCGCGGCTCTTTTTCACCACCTCCGCCGTTTTGTACATTTATTTTATCGCAAAATGCCGCACAGGTACCACAGAGGCAGCAGATCCGCCGCGCTATGACCCCATACTTCAAATCCAAAAAACCGCGTTCTAAAAAGGTGGGTAATCGTACAAATTTCCGCTCTTCCTGTTTCAACTCAGCCGCGTCTGCTTCTCCTACCATCTTACTTCCCTCCTGCTTTCTCCTTGAGTTTCTGGTACTCTTCCTCTACCCTCGCTTGAATTCGCTCGATGTCCTTCTCGGTAAGGTGCCTGAACCGCCCCTGCTTCTTCAAATATTCCCGCACGGGTTTCAATTCCGGGAAATCGACACTTAAGTGGTATTCGCCATTAATCACTTCATAGAGCGGGAAGATGCCGGTCTCCACGGCCAGGCGGCCGAGTTCTACCGATAAGTTTGGTGGACACCTCCAGCCCGTGGGGCACACGGAAAAGATATGGAGATACGCCGGGCCTTCAAGTTCCACTCCTTTCCTCACTTTATCCATCAAGTCAAAGGGATACGAAGGGCACGCCGTTGCCACGTACGGTATCCTGTGCGCTACCGCGATCTCAGGCATATTCTTCTTCCAGGTCATCTGTCCGATGCTCTTCTTGCCAACCGGTGCGGTGGTCGTCCATGCGCCATAGGGGGTCGATGAAGAACGCTGAATCCCGGTGTTCATATACGCTTCGTTGTCAAAACAGCAGTAGAGGAAGTTATGTCCCCGTTCCATCGCACCGGACAGTGCTTGTAACCCGATATCTGAGGTGCCACCGTCACCCGCGAAGCCGACAAATTTCACGCCACGATCTTCGATTTTACCTTTTCGTATCCGCGCTTTATACGCCGATTCGACACCGGAGACCACTGCTCCCACGTTCTCAAAGAGCGTATGGATCCATGGGACGCGCCACGAGGTGAGGGGTAAGAGCGACGTGAAGATCTCGATGCAGCCCGTGGCGTTAACAATGATCACATTCTTTCCCAGGGCTTTACAGACATGCCGAACGGCGAGTGCCTCACCACAGCCGACACAGGCACGATGTCCGGGTGCAAAGTTCTCTTCGGTGGTGATAAACCGTGGCAGGAACATTTTTTCTTCCTGCTCGTGCTCCATCTCCTCTCCCTCATCCTTATTCCTCATTCTCTCACTCCTATCATCTCGGGTTCGATCTCCTCGCCCGGCTCTACGGCCTTTACTCGTGCCCGCGCGCGATCGACCATGTGCTTGAATGCCTCGATTGTGATATCCCGACCTCCCAGTCCGGCAATGAATCCCACGATATTCAGGTCTTTCCGCTTGTCATATAATGCCGATTTCACCTCGGAGCAAACCGGGCCCCCCATGCCGAAGGATAGAGCCCGGTCTAACACCACGAGGAGCTCAAGATCCTTGACCGCCTCTCGCAACTCCTTAAACGGAAACGGTCGCCACAATCGCAATCGAATGAGACCGACCTCTTTTCCTTCTCTTCTCAGCTCATCCACCGCAAGCATTGCCGTCTCACCGCTGCTGCCCATCGTCAACAGAGCACTACGCGCGTCCTCCATCCTGTACGTCTCAACCGGCAGGTAATACCGGCCAAAGGTCTCCCCGAACTCGTTCCAGATCTCCTGTATTTTTGGCTTCGTGCTCTGGAAATCGACTTCCTGTGCCTTCTTCGCTTCCGGATAGATGAATGGTGGGCCATAACAGCCCATGCTCACCGGGTTCTCCGGGTCTAATACAAATGGATGTCTGTAATCAGGGATAAAATGCGCGACTTCTTCCTCATCAGGCAGCATCACGCCCTCGATTACGTGTGAGAGATAAAAACCATCGATATGAACCATCGCGGGGAATAAGACTTCCTTGTCTTCCGCCGTCCGGTATGCACAGACCTGTAGGTCTAAGGCCTGCTGATTGTTCTCTGCAAAGACCTGAATCCAGCCGATGTCCCGGATCGCCATGGCATCCGAATGGTCGCACCAGACCGAAAGTGGAGCGGAGAGCGCTCGGTTAGCCGCCACCGCCACGACCGGGAGTCGCATTGAGGAGGGTATGTACAGGACCTCATGCATCAACTCCAGACCTTGCGAAGCAGAGCAGGTAAAAACTCGTGCACCTGCAGCCGATGCACCCACACAGGCGCTCATGGCGGAATGCTCTGATTCCACACAGATAAACTCCGCATCTAACACACCATCCGCGATCATTTCTGCCAATCGCTCGACGATATGGGTCTGCGGGGTGATCGGATATGCCGAGATGACATCGACATTCGCCATCCTCACCGCTTCCGCGATCGCAAAAGACCCTTCCAGGCCCACTAATCTCCCTTTTGTCATCTCGTCCTCCTATTCCTCCTCCTGCTCTTCCTCAACCATCGTAATGACACCGCGGGGGCATTCATGTGCACAGATACCGCAGCCGGTACAATAATACAGCTCGGTTTCAAAGTATCCCTCTGCATCTTCTCGTATGCAGGCATCAGGGCAATAGATATAGCATATGCCACATTTGATACACTTCGTATTATCGCGAACCGGTCTTTCAGATCGCCAATCACCCTTTTTATAAACCGCCGCGCTTCCTGGCTCGGGCACCACACAGCCGATTTCTAACTCCCTCCATCCTTTTTTTTCACCGCCCATCTTTCTTCCACCTCTCTTTTTCAGGCTGCATATCGCTCAGCGAACCACCGTTTCGTCATACGCTCTGCGCATTGCCTCGATATTCTTCGCAGCAACTTTTCCGAATCGCTCGTGCATCGGCTCCCCCAGCGAGTCGAGTTTGACGAGTCCGGTTGCCTTTATCAGTGCCCCAATCATGGTCGTATTGACGATCGGGAGGCCCAGGATCTCCTTTGCGATGCTCATGGCATCGACGACCGCTACTTTATTCACCGCTTTCAAGTCCGCTTTCATCGCCTCAGGTGCTTTCTTGGTATTGATGACCGCTATGCCCTCCTTTTTGAGCCTTGACATGACATCACCCACCTGGAGCAGCCCCGGGTCAAGTACAACTAACACGTCCGGGTTCACAATCTCTGTCCTTATTTTAATCCGTTCT
>RXIE01000109.1 GCA_004212135.1 Candidatus Methanophagales archaeon ANME-1-THS
GAATGAAGAAAGGCGTGGTATGTGCACTTACGAATATTATTTTGGATGATATACCTTATTTGATTTCGTAGCTGAATAAAATTCAGAAAATAATATCTTTATAAATTTGAAATGCGGAATATGGGATTATCCTAACAAAATTCCAGATAAAAGAAAATTATTGTTTACAAATGCTTCTGATATAATTTTATTTTATTCAAAATGGGATAATATGCAAGTATTTAACCCACAATATTACTCTGTAGAACCTCATCGACGCGCCCGTGAGATAAAAGTAAATGGTATAAAACAGAGTTTAAGAGATGAAGATGGTAATGTAGTATATAATCTCTATGATAAGAGGTTAGTAGATAATGTTTGGAACATTCCATCTCTTGCAGGTTCATCCGGCGAAAGAATGGATTTCGACACCCAAAAACCAGAAGCCCTCTTAAAACGAATAATCCTCGCATCCTCTAATGAAGGCGACATTGTTGCTGACTTCTTCTGCGGCTCTGGAACAACTCAAGCGGTTGCAGAGAAACTTGGCAGGCGCTGGATAGGCTGTGATTTATCCAAGTTTGCCATTCAGGTTACAAGAAAAAGGCTTCTGGATATTCACTATTCAAGGGATTTGTTGAATGAAGACAAAAAAGAATATGGCAAGCCAGCAAGACCCTTTGAAGTATGGAACATAGGAAACTACGAAACCGTTTACTGGCAGGAGAAACAGGATGAATATCTCGCTTTCACACTCAAACTCTATCAAGCTCAGCCTTTAACAGGCTTTAGATACTTGCACGGCAGAAAAGGCGATAGAGCAGTCCATGTTGGTCCACTAAATGCACCTGTTACGATGGAAGAGATTGAGAAAGTGGTAATTGAATGCAGGGCTAACAACTTCAACAAGGCTGATGTTTTGGGTTGGGAGTGGAGTTATGAGGTGAATGAACTCGCCAAAGAACTGGCAAAGAAGAACGGGGTTGATTTAAGGCTTATTCAAATTCCATCAGTGAATGAGATAAAATCCGCTCTCGTTGGTTTTGACCTTAAATTGTTAAGGATACCTGATCAAATGGTGGAAAAAGAACTCTCGCAATATATAAAATTCCCGGAGGTCGCCTACTTGGAGATTGAAACAAAAACCAAAGGGATTGAAGTGACGTTAAAGATCACAGATTTTCAGCTTCCACCAACCGCAGAACTCGCAGAGATTGCTAACAAGGTAAAAGATTCAAGGGAACTCATTGATTACTGGGCTATTGATTGGGATTATAAAGGCGATACGTTCCATAATCAGTGGCAGAGTTTCAGGGTGAAGAAGAATCCGAAGGTGGATTACGAAGCAAAGCATAAATACACAGTAGCGAGTAGTGAGGAGCCAGGAAAGTGTGAAAAGCAGATAATGGTAAAAGTAGTTGATGTCTTCGGAAACGATACGAATAAAATAATCAAGGTGAAAATGTGAAAGAAGAAACAGTAGATAGTAGCGAGAATATAGTAGATAGGGTGAAGGCAAAGAGTTTTGAGGATTTGATGGTATGGCAAAAGGCACATCAATTAGTGCTTGAGGTCTATAGGATTACAAAGGAATATCCGCAGGAAGAGAAGTTTGCTCTTGTCTCACAGATGCGAAGAGCGGCTGTATCCGTACCAGCAAATATCACCGAAGGTTTTAGAAAACGTGGCATTAGAGACAAGTTAAAATTCTATAACATCGCTCAGGGCTCTTTAGATGAACTTAACTACTATATTATACTTTCAAAAGACTTAGATTATATACACGATAACGAACATATTTTAGAACAGATTGAAGAGGTAGCAAAATTGTTATCAGGACTGATAAACTCAATAGGAGGCAAGAGATGATTTATCCCCTAATTCCTATATACTCGCTACTCACTGCTAAACTTGTGGATGTGTTCGGGAATGATACGAATAAGATTTTGAAGGTGAGGGTGAAATGAAAGAAAAACAAAAAGAAATTAAGTTGTCACCGGGTGTGTTGAAAGCACTTCGTGAAACATCTGGATACAGCATTGAAGAAATTGCAAAAAAACTTGACACTACTACAGAAAGAGTGCTATCTGTAGAAGAAGGAAAATCAGGATTTACATTGAACCAGATTAGGAATCTTGGAGATATATACAAGCGTCCACTTGTGGCATTTTTCTCAGATTCTATACCAGAACTCCCAAAGTTGGTTGATTATAGAATTAATCGTGAAAAGAGATTGACTCCCCAGGTATATTTAGCTGAAAGAAAAGCGTATTATCTTTCTGAAAAGATAAAAGAATTAAGCAATAAAAGAAGCCAAATCCCATCTTTTTCAGAGGAATTAAATGCCGATGAATTTGCAAGACAATTTAGAAGATACTTAAATACTGAGCTTATAAAATTCCAAAAACCTAGAGAAATTTTAGCGCATTACAAAAAAGCTCTGGAGGATGCATTAACTATTATCATTATAGAATATCCATTGAAAGCAGATGATGTAAGAGCATTCAGTGTTTCCTCCGATATTTGTGTTATAGTCCTAAATGAGGGGGACAAACCTTCAATAAAATTGTTTTCTTTATTTCACGAGGTCTGTCATCTACTTAAAAAAAGTGCTGGTATATGTTCATTAGAGATTGAACAGCAAGAACAAGAGATGGAATCCTATTGTAATCGTTTTGCTGCTGAGTTTTTAGTTCCATTAGATGATTTGAAGAATGAGGTTGAAAAACTTGCACAAATTGATGAAGGAGCAATAAATCAACTTTCTGGAATTTATGGTGTAAGTAAGCAAGTAATTATGCTTCGGCTCCTCTTGTTAAGAAATATTACAAAAGA
The DNA here is from genome assembly GCA_004212135.1 of Candidatus Methanophagales archaeon ANME-1-THS. Classification (GTDB taxonomy): domain Archaea; phylum Halobacteriota; class Syntropharchaeia; order Alkanophagales; family Methanospirareceae; genus ANME-1-THS. The sequence goes on from RXIE01000109.1 coordinate 2,815, forward strand.
GAAATACGAACAGTTCAAGAGTGGATTGGAGAAACCAATAAAGAGATTTGGTCGTAGAAATTGGGAAAAAGTCTTCTTAAATCGTGTAGGGAACTTGCCTCTTAATGAGATAAAAAAATCATATAACGAAGGGAAAATCACCTTTTACGAAGCTTCAAGCATTTTAGATTTGAAAACAAAATATGCTGAGAAATTCATTACTTCGCGATGAAAATGAGCAAACAGCTAAGATTAGGTCCAGTATATTGCTCCGATGCAAGTGCCTTGATAAATATTACAAGATATCCGGGATATCCAAAGGATGTATTTCCTACAATATGGAAAAAATTAGAAAGTATGATTAAGGGAGGTGAGCTTATTTCCCATGTAGAAGTATTTAAAGAAATCAAAAAAAGAAATGATCCAATATACCAATGGTGCAAGCAAAATAAAAATATGTTTAAAGATATAGACGACTGCCAAATAAAAGAATTAGAAAATATTAAAACAAAATACGACCCTATTTACTGGAATACTGAAATAAATAAAGGGGGTCCTTGGGCAGATCCGTGGGTGGTAGCGTTAAGTATTTGTGAAGATGCGATTATCATAACAGATGAAAAAAATGCTCCAAACCATATCCCTTGGATTGCAAATCATTTTGATAGGCGATGCCTGAATCTTATAGATTTCTTCAAAGAAGTAGGGATTAGATATTAGGTGATTTCTATGAAACCAACTGAACTTTTACATCCGGGACAAAGACGCAGAAGCAAAGCCTACTTAGTTAATGAACTGAGAAAGGCAGTGTTCACCTGGCGAGAACAGGGCTACCCTCACACGACCGACACCACACGCCGTTTATTACAATTCTGGTTTAAAGAAGACCATATCGTTCACAATGAGCCATTTCAATTATGGTTTTGCCAGCGAGAAGCGATTGAAACTTTGATTTATGTTTATGAGGTAATGAAGAAGCGAAATTTCATAGATGTGGCAAGGGACTTTGGTTCTGGTCCAATTCAAGGTTATGACCCTTCTTACGACCAGTACCCTCTTTACGCTTTCAAAATGGCAACGGGTTCAGGTAAAACCTTTGTCATGGCATTAGCAATCGTATGGTCATACTTCAACTGGAAATGGGAGAACAAAGACGATTATACATCCAAGTTTTTGCTCATTGCCGGAGAAAAGAATGTCATTTATGATAGGCTTTGCAAAGATTTCCAAAACGGTGAAATATTTAGAGAATGGTCTTTTATACCGCCGGAATGGGAAGAAGAGTTTGACCTGAAAGTAATCCTGAAGGAAGACCCCGTTCACGTTATTCCAGAAAGTGTGCTGTTTTTAACCAATATTCAGCAGTTAGAGGAGAAAAAACGCAAAAAGGAAGAGGTTGAGGAGTATGTTTATAAAGTTTGCGAGTTGCCCGCCGTTTACAATGTTCAGGATATTTATCAGGAGAATAGAATAAGAGAGGTCTTAACTTCTTGTCCCAATATAATGATTTTGAAAGACGAAGCGCACCACATTTACAGTTTTGAAAAAGCATGGAAGAATATTCTCGTGAATCTTCATAAAAATCTCGCTTCTCAATACGGTAAAGGCATAAATATGGAACTGGACTTCTCTGCTACACCAAAAACCGAAACCGGTGCTTTATTCCCGTGGATTATTGTGGATTTCTCACTTAAAGAAGCTATTGAAATGAACATTGTGAAATTACCGTTAAAGGGAATGGTTAAGGATGCTGAGGAGGTTGCATCCACTAAAGCCGTTGAACGATATAGAGCATGGATTGAGGCTGGGATAAGGAGATGGCGGGAATATAAAGAGGCTTTGAGACCCTTATCAAAAAAGCCTGTGTTATTCGTTCAATGCCCCGAAAATACCGAATCAGATGAGGTATTTGGCTATCTTAATTCCATCCCAGACCTGAAAGACAAAGTACTGCTGATACACACCGACAGCACTGGAGAGATAAGAAAAGCAGAGTTGCCTATTGCGAGAAAGGCTGCAAAACTCATAGATTATACTGATATGTTCCAATCTGATGAGGAACTCTCAAAACATTATCCATCCGGAGTAGATGCCATCGTTAGCACAATGATGCTGAATGAAGGTTGGGATGTGAGAAACGTAAATGTTATTGTCGGATTGAGGTCTTACACCTCGAAAAGGAAGGTGCTTCCGGAGCAGGTCATTGGAAGGGGTTTAAGGAAAATGTTTCTCGAAGAGGAAGCGAATCCCGAGAAGTCGGTAAACATTCTTGAAGTTATCGGACCGCCGGGGTTAATAGATATTCTCGAAGAATTAGAAAATCAGGAAGGTATAAAGTTTGCTGAGTTTGATACCGGGAAGTCACTCAATTTAACCACGATATTTGTAGATGAAAATAAACAGGATAAGGACATTGAAATACCTATCTTGAGTCCAAGGATAATCATAAGAGAATTTTATTTGGACGAGGTGGAGATTGACAACTTACCTTCTCTGAATACGCCTTTAGAAAACAAGATTTTAGAGATGGAATATGTTGCGGTGGATATGCTCAGGGGAATGGAAGTGATAAAGAGAAAATGGGATTTGCCAGTGCCTCAGGATTCTAAAAGCGTAATCGCTTATTATACGGACCAGATACTCAAACAACTGAAAATCAGTGGTGCTTTTGCGAGTTTCTATCCCATCGTAAAGAGATATGTGGTTGAAAAATTGTTCGCTGAAGAAGTTGACCTTGCCGACCCACGAGTTCTTTACAAACTGAGTTCCCCTGAGGTTCAAGAGCAGTTGATAAATTTGTTTGTGAATACATTCAAAGATATGACTTTCAGCGAAAGAGAACCTGAAAAAGGAGATGCCATAAAACTCTCGGATACGAGACCTTTTGTATGGTCAAAATTGGTCCATCCAGCCAATAGATGTATCTTCAACTACGTTGCCTGCGATAATGATCTTGAAATAGATTTTGCCAGGTTCTTAGACCGAGCTGAGGACGTAAAATCATTTGCAAGTCTCCACAAAATCGGGTTCTTTATTGAATACCGGGATTCAAAAGGAAATTTCCATCATGGATATTATCCTGATTTCATAGTAAAAACCGATGATGAGAAGTTCTTCCTCATTGAGACAAAGGGAAGGGTTGATATTGACGTTGAAGCAAAGGATAATAGAGCAAAAGTTTGGTGTGAAGATGCCACTCGCATAACGGGGAATGAATGGCTGTTCGCAAGAATTGACCAGGAAGAGTTTGAACGACATAGATTTAGGAGCGTTAAAGAATTAATTTCCACTTTGAGAATATCTATTAACCCCGGCAATTGACCATACAGGTAGAGGAGACAATTAAATATGTCAGGAATAAACGCACTACCTGAATTCGTAAGGAAAGGGAACATTAATTTTATGGTGGAGTTGTCGAAATAGGGACAGGATAGGATGAGGCGATTATTTCAGCTTGAGCGTGGCGTGATACCTGCCTGTGACGTGTATACGATAAAGGCCCTGAGGGAGATCATAGCAGCTACCTGTGATCTCGAGGGCATTGTCGGCTACAAACTAGGTGCTGTACTCGGGTTAACCTACGGACTCCCCCAATTGGTTAGTACAGTGCGGGAATATACCGATTTACCCGTGATCTATGACCACCAGAAAGCAGGCACGGATATCCCTCAGATGGGCGAAAAGTTCGCAACCATCTGTGCAGAGGCGGGGATAAAAGGGGTCATTATCTTTCCTCAGGCCGGGCCTGAGACGGAAGCGGCATTTATCGAGTCGCTCTTCGAGAAGAACCTGGTTCCTATTGTGGGTGGAGAAATGACCCATCCAGGATATCTGACGAAGGACGGTCCCCATATCAGGGATAGCGCGCCGATTGAGATGTACACAAATGCAGCCGCAAAGGGCGTCGAATACTTTGTTGTGCCGGGGAATAAACCCGACGTGATTAAACAGTACCATGCGGTAGTAGCTCGAATGGTGAAGGAGCCTAAGTATTGTATGCCGGGGATCGGACGACAGGGCGGTGATATAAAATCCGCGTTTGAACCCCTGGAGGGTGCATCCGCATATGCCATAATAGGAGCGGGGATTTATGAGCACGAGGATATCGCAGCGGCAGCAGAACGATTCTGCACTGAAGTGCTCACCTGGGAGTGAGGAGAGGATGAGCTGGCGAGCAGAAAAAGAGGACCTGGGAAGAGAACTTATACATGCTCTTTACAAAAATGGCATGATAAAGACCTGGTTCAGGGATAACCCAAACGGCTGGACGCTCGTTTCAGGCATCTGGAGTCCGCTGTATATCCAATTACGTCCCCTGTCATCCTATCCCGAACTGCTCAAGAACGTTGGGTATGCCTTGAGCACGCTTATTAAAGAGGAATGCGGGGCGGTCAACCGAATCATTGGTGTCGCGACCGCAGGCATACCGATAGCCACGGCCATTTCTCTGCTCGGGAACATCCCCTCAGGTTTTACCCGGAAATTAGAAGGGGTGAGATCATTAGCGGACTTTAACCAGTTTGTGAAACGGTATGGCGAACATTCGATGATCGAGGGTATCCTGGCAGACGGTGATGCCGTTGGCATTGTGGATGACCTCGTTACGAAGTTTGATAGTAAAGTGGTGGCGCTCAAACAACTGGAATTTGAAATAAAAATGCGGGGATTGCGAGATGTGAGGTGTTCCGATGTCATCGTCCTCCTGGATAGAGAGCAGGGAGCAGAGGAGATTGCAAACGAATATGGGGTAGCGCTGCACAGTTTAATTCCTTTCAGGTCGAAGGGGGTATCGTGGCTTAAGGACGTCTTCGCAGAGCAGGAGTATGAGGTCATTGTGGATTATCTGCGAGACCCTGAACGCTATCAGGATGCCCGCGTACAGGAGGATTTGAGAACCAGTGCACCGCACAAGGGGATATAAAAAACATGCCCAAGGGGAGATTCGTTCTCCAGGGCAACAGGGTGGTACGTAAACGTTACCAATGAGTAAAAAGCCTCAACTTGTTTATTCGATCATCAGTGATGGTTACGAATGTACCTGAATGCCCAAATTCGAGTTGCAGGCGCTGTTACGTATTTCACAGATAAATCAGACGAAGAGCCTTCCCCGGATATTTGAGGAGATCTCACCATAATAGCGGAAGAGATAGGCGCACATTCTGGCTCGATGATGCGTATCAATGAAAAGATGGCAAAAAGTTAGTCGCAGAAGTAAGGACGGTCCCCATGAAGATCAAGGATCAAATACTGGTATTCGGCATCGCCCGCGACATCATCGAGCGCAGGCAGGTGGAAGAGGCGTTAGTAAATAGGAACTGGGAACTGGAGCGGGAAATAAACGAACGAAAGCAAATCGAGAAGGCATTGCGAGCGAGTGAGCGGAAGTACAAGGAGATAGCCGAATTCTTACCTGATCAGCTTTATGGATCGATATTGATACTATCCTGATGGTATGAAGGTAGAGCTTGAGTTTTTTTCTGCGTTGGTCACATCCCGAGGGTAGTGAGAAAAGCAGGAGGAGAAGGTCTTGCTCTTCTCATACCAAAGGAGCACAACGTGACACCCTCATCCTCCTCATTGCGTGAGGTTAAAAATTATCCGCGGGGTAAAAAACCGAAAAGCTTTTTAGTTGATACAACTTGAAAAAGAACCGACTGATGAACGACGGTGTATTGTACGAGGACGACACAGTAGTCATACGATGGAGAGTGGGCTTTCTTCAAGACCCCCATGCATTTGCTCCTGGTGAAGGCATTGAACACATCTACAAGTAGAGGAGAGAAGAAGGGGCGCCCATCACCTCCCGCCCCTTCCTTACCTGTTCATGACCACTGGTGGGGTCGAGAGCCCGTGATTCTGCACGGTACCTGGGAGAGGTCGGAATACTTCAACGGCTGATCCGTGCAACAAAACCAACCAGCATGCTTATCCTTGAAGTCGTTTTGGTGTCTTTTTGGTGGCTGTATTCGTTGTAACCGTGTTCTTTGCTGCCGTTGAGGCAAGTGCAGTCCCGAGCAGGAAGATCGCCTGCTTATGCTCCTCCTTGCTCCGGTGCACCTGGAAAGGAGAAATATCCAACTCATTATATTTACTGAAGTCACAATTAAAGCCCTTATCCTCACAATACTTTTTAATTTGAGCTAATAACATATGCAGGTGTATCAACTCTTCTTTTTCCATGTCAAGATGGTTGAGCTCAGGAGTATTTAAATGTTTAATTCAGCCGGGTTGTATCTTCCCAAGGTTGCTTGAGACCGCTACGCAGCGCGCAACTGAGGAACGAGTGCTCTGAGAATATATGCTCAGTGCTCGTTCGTCTCATTACGAGAAAAGAATGAAGACCACATTAATAAGATCGAATAAAACACACAGGGAACCTTCTAACACCCCGGGCAGTATTCACGGGTTTAACGACTCACCTACTACTCAACCACATACCCTAATTGTTTGCACAATGCTCTTCTCTGTTTCTTCTCCTCACCCGTCTCCACCCGATTCACCGAGGTTCCATCAACCACACCAACGACAGCCCTCCCGAGCCCGGTCTCGGCAACAATAACTTCCAACGGGTTTGCCGAAGCCACATAAATCGATGCAACCGCTGGATGTGACTTCAACGCACCCAGCACATTAAGGGGATATGCATGATCCATAAGAATAAAAAAGGCATGAGAAGCGCCGATGTTGAGGCAGTTCTCAGCCGCTAACTCCTTGAGACGCTCGTCATTCCCCGTAACCCTCGTTAATCTCGGTGCCGCTTCGTTCATCGCGACGGCACAGGTTATCCCTGGTACCGCGGTCAACAGCGTCTTGAAGAGGTCATCACAGGCAAAGATCGTGAAATTACCCTGCCCGATTATGACCTGCTTCGAGTCTGGATTCCTTACCTCTACCCGTTCTAGTTTTACCGACGCTTCGCCACTAGCCACTTCTTCGTCACTGTTCAGGTTTTATCAAAGGACCTCGAAGGCGGTTCTACGCCGCTTCTACTCCGTCATGCTGAGCGCCTTTTGCTCACAGACATCGATGCAGACCTCGCAATCGGTGCACTCGTCATTGTTGACCACCGCATGCTGCTCTCGTCCGTGTGGCGCTTTGCCGGGGTCATCCTCAACCAGACTTATGCACTGTACCGGGCACTCCTCGACACATGAGCTCGTTCCTTTATCCTTTCTACCCTTACAGCCGTCACATTTCTCCAAGTCTACCAAGACTCCCATTTCTTTTCATCACCTTCTTTTGTCTATCCTTCCATTCTCATCCTATATAAAAATTACTATTTTTTTCTCCTACAGCGGTTATGATTTCCATCCATTTAAGTATTTAAACCGGGCAGAGCGAGGATATACGGGGTCATTCATGCCTCAACAGGTCTTCCTTCATGTATGAATCGGTGCGCTAGGTGCAGAGTCGTCCGAGTCCATAAGACTCGTGAAGCCCGTGAGCGAATTGAAAATCCATGAATCTCGGGTGTTCGGTGGTGCTGACGTTCTTGGATTCTTCCCTTAGAACAAAATTCGGGCAGGTTAGTTCACTCACCCCCTCTTATCGGCACGGGGGGGTGGGTGTTCGGCGAGGTACACACTCCTCCCAAGGAACGCACCGAGAATCATCTCTATAATCATGAACGTGGTCACATACGCTGCTAGAAGTGAGCCCGATGCCATTTCAACGAGATTTCCAATCACCGGAGCGATTAGTGATCCAATTCCAAACCCAAGCATTTCCGCCACAGCTGATGCTAAAATCCTTCTCCCCAATGCGAAACCGAAAAATAGCCCGCCAATTGCACCTACAACTGCAAAAACAATAACTTCCCATTTATCAGGGATTGACAGCAGGATTAACACCGTTAAAATAAAATAGCGCTCTCCAAAAAAGAAGGGTTAAGATACTACAAGTCCGATTATAAATCCAATGAGAAAACCAACTGTTCCGAAGAGGGCAAACTTCACTATTTTCTTACTATCTTTAGAGAACAGTGCCAGTCAGTGATACTCCCCCGAGTGAGCCCAATGCTAGCGCACCGGTAGTATACGTGAATGGAACTGCGTAATGTACCGTGGTTGGTATTGAGAGACCCCAAATGACACCCCCCAGCCCGAATCCAATCACTCCTGCCACCATGTATTTAAGCAGGTTTAATCTTTCTTCTCTCATCATGTTGAAACAAAAAATGAAAGAAATTTGGAATACCTTTCCTTTTTGATCTTTTAGTTTATGCATTACTCACCCTCATATCGGCGTCTCTATCGCTAACTGTATCAAAGCTCTAATCTCCGCAGCTTCCGCTAGTAAGTGCTCTGCATCTTGCCTTGCAATTTTCTTCCCGCTCTGTGCTTCTACCTCCTTTATGAATGCGTTCATTATATTATCTTCTGCATTGAGCATATTATTGGCTTGCTTCTCTTTGCCATTTGTTATGAACCTCAATGCATCTTCATTTTTGCTTCTTGCATTTTCCAGCTTACTTAGAAGGCTGTTCTTTAGCCCTTTGGTTAGATCCACGCCATTTACCTCTTCGATCAAGTCCTGGAGCTCTGTGTCTATGTATGCTACGATGCTTCCCTTGCCAATGGTTATATCCACGTTTACGACGCTTCCTGCTTTTCCTGATACTTTAGCCAACCCAACTTCGGTCTCCGTGAGAGCTTCAACGGTGTAAACATACTTTTCAGATACCATGACCAGGTATGCGCCGTTTTCATCAGTGAGAGTTGTGAAGAGCTGAGTTCGACTTTCATCATAACCGTTAATCGTTGCATCGGGTATACTGTTCCCTTCTGCGTCGGTAGCAATCCCTTCTATTCTGAATGCCTCGTCTTCATGAATGAGATAGAGGATTCCATTCACTCCTAACGTGGTATTTTCCTTGTGCATGAATCTCTGTTTGTATGGCGCATGTCCATGTAAGTTCACAACGACACCAGAGACCCCAGAGGGGATATTATTCAGCAAGAAGGTGCCGTTTTCATCGGCAAATGTATAGTAGGGTTCTTCGCTTAAAATAGCAACGATCGCACCGGTTGTATCGCTTCCAGAAAGAGTACCTGTGATAAATCTGTCCACGATTGGTATGATTTCAGAGGGATTTTGGTATCTAGATTGGGCCCAAGGGTGGGTGGGCGGTTCTCCACCGATAGGGACGTAATAAGTTCCACCAAATATGGGCACTTCTACGGGATATCCTAAGGTGGGATCATCAAATCCTTCCAATCCTCCAAACTTGCTTATGATATCCCCTGTAGCCAGTTATTATATGCGTAATAGAACCAGTACTCATAGACCATCTCTTCTCCAGCATCCACAGTATGAGAGTATATCGTGATATTATCCATCTTCTGCTCGAAGCTCAGTGCATAATAGTCATTTTTGTTGTCTTCACCACGGAGATCATCGTCATCGAAGAAAGGGCTGGTAGGATAAAGTTCTTCGGTTGACCCGAACCATAAATTTGGCGCATATTTACGTGCATCTTCACTAACAGGTCTTCTAACAATTATCATATTCGCAGATCCGGAGTTGTCAACCCTCTGATCGGTATTGTAAAATGTTGTCGCCCCATCCATTATCGTAAATCTAAGTACCGATTTCCCTGGTTCTACCGCAAAATTAAATTCAAAATCTTCGATTATCGCTTCCTTCGGTAACCCATGCCAGCAAGAATAATCTGGATCGTATAAAGTTATCCAGCAAGGACCAGGAGCTATTACATAATCAGGAGCATTGGGATTCACCCTATTTGTCCCACTCGTACCTCTGCCGTTATAATTCCAGCCTGTAACCCCCTGGTAATTATCTGATACAAATGTAACTTCGTATTCATATCCCGCTTCTAGCAAAACGTTTGGTTCAGGATATAACTCCCATGAATTCCAATGGGCAGAAGTCACCTCTTCATTTACCACTAAGCCCTCGATTCGGGCACGATTCTCCTTGGACGACTCAGGCACACTGGTATAAAAATTTTCAGTGACATTGAACTCGGAGTCGTTGCCACGCGCAAAATCCTCCTCAGCTATCGCTTGAACTACTAGTATCAGTGTTGGTATGTATCATCATCGCTGCAAACAAAATCACTGCAATAGATCTCCGCTTATCTTTCTTCCCTCCTCCTTCGTTCACGTTTGCACCCTACCGCCTTGTTCCAAGAACACAAAAACAAAACAGTTATGTTAGAGGGTAGATAAAAAACTTCCGACGCATCGAATTTTAAATTGAATTGTATCTATAAGCGATTTCAACTCGTAAGCGGTGATGGAGAGGATGCTCTTCTGCAGATTCAGGAAATTCTTTTATACTCCTCGGGGACCTTCATTACGAATTCTTCAACTGATCCAAAGTTTATACTGGTGGTGAATAAGTGGAATTCGTTCTTTTTTTTATCATCCTCTGGATCGTAGTCCGGGTTGGGTATCGCCATCAAATAAAATTCCGGGCTCCTTTTATCCCCGAACCGATAGATGAAGATCACTGGTGAGACGCCATTTTCTCTCTTATGCTCCTCTAACATCGCTTTTATCCGCTTGTTGATCTTAGCTGCCATGATGAAATCAACGCCCATGCTGAAGAGCGTCAGGATCGCAAGGAGGTTGAAGAACTCCCGGTCCAGAAACATCGTTCCTATCTTTATCCCAAGCTCCCTTATTCGGCTTATTACGCCTTCGAGGAGAATGGCATAATCTTTGTTGAGCCCGGTGATGTTCACGATGTCAAGCGTCAGTTTCAGCTTCCAGAGCAGATCGATGGTGAAGAAAGAATGCCCCCAGGAGGTCCCATTTTTCGGTTTTATTCCTCTTACCCCCGGTCATTCTTGTCGCCGTAATATCCCTCATCATGGAAATCAACAGCGATATCTACCGGCCCGTCTGGTATTCCGCTCAAGGCAAGAAGCTCTGCATTAACTCGTCTGAAGAAGGCGAGTATATCCTCAATATCGTTTTCGTAGAGGTAATTGAAGACCGTGTCAGCGGAAGGTAGTGCTGCATCAGGCATCTTCCGCTTGAGCTCTGATACTGCCGCCTCCAATGAAGTCGCTGTGGAAGTCGCTGCGTAACTAATGACGGCTATTACGTCCTCTAAAGTGTATTTCACCCCTGTGGGTGGCTTTATAATGCCGCCATGACCGCACAGCAGTTCGGAGAGCATCGAAAAAAATTAGGCTCCCCGGTCCTTCCCTCTTCACACCCACCACCATGCTCAGACACTTTTACCAGCTCGGCATCACTATGGAGAGAATGGGAGAGCATCCCAAAAGGATCACTCCCTACAGCCCCTCCGTCATCCATGATCGGTGAATAGCCGTTCATTTTCTTCACCATAGTGCGGAGGGGTTATAATCCCCGCAAATAGCTTGCGGAAGTGGGAACGTTCGGAAGTACTGCATTAAGCTCTTTAGGTGACATATCCGGTGGATGGGATGCTCAAAATCCTCTGGGTTTATCCAAAGAGAAAGAGTTAAAAAACCTGAATAGATACATTGAATTTTACTGTGAAGGCACACACTCGATCGCGAGATAAATCTCCTTCTTGCCTATCTTCCATCTCTTTTCGTACGTCTGAGTTCCCTTCGAGGTGTTCGATGCCTCTTCGATACCGACCGCGAGCGTCTCCTCGCAGATATAATCATGGTATTTCTTCATCGCTTCTCTTACCTCTTCGTCGCCCTCATACCAGATCCGTATCTTCGCCGTATATTCCAGGTCGAGATCCTTCCGCATACCCTGTATCCTTCGCACAAGGTCTCTCACCAGCCCTTCTTCTCTGAGCGTATCGTCCAGGCAAATGTCCAGGCATAAGGTTGTACCTCCCTCTACTTCGATCTGCTTATACCGTTCAAGTTCGCCCTTCAGGCTTTCTGAGATCGGCTCATGCATATCTGCAAACTCAACTTCCTGGACATTCAGCTCGTCCTGCACGATCCCTGCGAGACACGCGGCTTTCTCCTTCGCGCCCTCGCTGCAAACCACGACCACCTCTCGCAAGGGCTGTCGTATCTTTATCCCCGCCTCTGACCTCGCTCGCCGACCTGCTTCCACCAATTTGGAAACCAATGCCATCGAATCCTCCAATTCCGGCGTTATGAGCGATTCGTCAGGAACGGGATAGTCGCAGAGATGCACACTCTCAGGCTCGGTCTCTAAAACGCCCCGCACCATATTCTGATAAATATAATCAGTGATGAACGGCACGAAAGGCGCGAGCAGTTTGCATAACGCAACAAGAACCTCATAGAGCGTGAGATACGCACAATCCTTATCAAGGTTCTCCTCGACGATCCAGAACCGCCTCCGTGACCGGCGTATGTACCAGTTGCTCAGGTCCGCAACGACAAAATCCTCTAATCGACGCGAGGCAACATGGATTTCATATCGTTCGATCGCAGCAATGACCTCCTTCGTGAGCGAATGCAACCTCGAGATAATCCAGCGATCCAAAGCATTCCGTTTCTCTACCGGGATTTCCTTCTCTTTCGGATTGAAATTGTCGATGTTCGCATACGTAACGAAGAAGAAATACGAGTTCCAGAGCGTATTCAAGAACTTGTTCTGCCGCTCTCGTATCACCGACTTCGTGAATCGTATATCCTCGGTTAAGGGCCCCGCGGTGAAGAGATACCAGCGCAACGCATCTGCTCCTTCAGTATTGAAGATCGCATTGATATCCACGACGTTCCCTTTGCTCTTGCTCATCTTCACCCCCTGCTCATCCAGGATATGGCCGAGCGAGAGCACGTTGCGATACGGTGTGGCATCAAAGATCGCGGTTGATACCCCGAGGAGAGAATAGAACCAGCCCCTCGTCTGGTCGATCGCTTCGGTGATGAAATCCGCGGGAAAGTTCTGCTTGAACTCCTCCTGCTCAAACGGGTAGTGCCATTGCGCAAACGGAGCGGAGCCTGAATCGTACCAGCAATCAATCACATCTTTGACCCGTCTCGCATCCCCGCCACACGCTTCGCACGTCAGCACCACGTCATCAATATACGGCCGGTGAAGGTCAATGTCATCCGGGACACTATTCTTTGCCTTTTCCTGTAATTCCGCTATGCTCCCCACACAATGCTGCTTCCCACAGGTGGTGCATAGCCATACATTCAATGGCGTACCCCAGAACCGCTCCCTGCTGAGCGCCCAATCCTCGATATTCTCGAGGAAGTTACCAAATCGACCGTATTTCAAATGCCCGGGATACCAGTTGATCTGCTCATTATTCGCCATCAACGTATCACGGAGCGAACGCATGGCGATGAACCATGAATCCCGTGCGTAATATAAAAGAGGCGAATGACAACGCCAGCAGAAGGGATATGAGTGCAAATATCGCGCCTCTTTATATAAAACACCCTGATCCTTGAGCATTTCGATAATAAGCTTATCCGCATCCTTCACGAACATCCCGGCCAGAGGCGCAACTTCATTTGTAAAGCGCCCGTCGCTCGTCACGGGTTGTGCGAACCCCAGCTTCTTCTCACGGCAGACCTCATAATCCACCTCTCCAAATGCCGGTGCGATATGCACAACACCCGTACCCTCCTCGAGGGTGACGAACTCCGCGGTAATTACTTTATGCGATTCGCCACCTTCGATCTTCGCATAGTCAAATAGCGGCTCGTAGTCCAGATCCTCCAGATCCTTTCCCGTAAATCGTTCTAATATTTCATAATCGCCATCCAAAACATCCAGACGGGCTTCCGCAAGGATTAGAACCTCCACAGTATCTTTTACCCTCGCCCGAACCTTTACATACGGGTGTGAAGGATGGACCGCGAGTGCGATGTTCCCCAGAAGTGTCCAGGGCGTCGTCGTCCACGCTAACAGGTAGAGCGGCTCAGAATCCTTCGCGTGCCTTAATTTGAACTTCACATAGACTGAGGGGTCTTCCACATCTTGATAGCCCTGCGCGACCTCATGGCTACTGAGTGTGGTCTCACACCTCGGGCAGAACGGCACGACCTTATGCCCTTTATAAAGCAACCCCTTATTCCAGATCTCTTTTAAGGACCACCAGACCGATTCGATGATC
>RXIE01000110.1 GCA_004212135.1 Candidatus Methanophagales archaeon ANME-1-THS
AATGTCCCTCTCGCTGCTCACTGCATCAATCATGCTCGTATTGACGGGCGTAGCTGTTGGTTTTGCTCAGGGATATCTCGGTGTGAGTGGCAGCTTTATCATGGTTCCCGTGGTCTCCTGGCTGTTAACTGTGCGAGGCGTTCCGCCTGATACTGCTATAAAGCTTGCGTTCGGCTCGTGTCTGCTGGTGGTATTTCCAACTGCAATCAGTGGTGCAGTGACCTATATGAGGCGAGATGGGGTCTGGTGGAAAGCGGGCATTATCCTGGGGATCTGCGGTACCCTTGGTGCGCTGACGGGCTCTACAATCGCCTCCCGGTTCCTTACTGTCCAGATTTTGAAGCCTGCATTTTAATGGTCCATCGGTCTGGGTGCGCTCTGGATGGCGCTGATAAAGCTCCCGGAGGTTGACGAAGGCCCAACTGAACAGCCGGCGATCTGGGTTTGCTGGGGTTTTCCCGTTGGGCTGGTAAGTGGACTGCTCGGCATTGGTGGTGGAATCATCATGGTTCCGGTGATGTCGATGGGGTTTAAGCTGGGCATGCACCGTGCGGTTGGGACTTCGCTCGCGATGATGATCTTTACGAGCTTTGGGGGTGTCATGGGCTATCTCCTAAATGGGCTCGCTATTCCGGATCTCCCACCCTATTCCCTGGGCTATGTGCATCTACCCGTCTCCGCTTGTCTGGCATTGACAAGTATTCCAGTTGCCCAACTCGGTGCAAGCACTGCGCACCGGGTGCCGGCAAGGTGGCTCAGGGCTATATTCATCGCGGTGATGGTTTATGTCGCATTCAAGATGGTTGGCGTGTTTGATTGGCTATGCGTGCCCTTATAAAGTCGCCGCGGACGTGGGGCAGGAGTATGAAGCAGCGATGAAACGATGGTTCTCGGTCATTTAGTGAATCCCCAGCCCTCACAGACCTGCTGGATTACTTTTCTGAGCATAAAGAGAGTTTTAAAGATTATCTTTTGAGGGTCAGAAATATTGGTGAAGTGACAGTGCGGGATTATCTGAACAGTTTGGAGAGATATCTTACGAGCATAAAGAGCACGAAGGAATTAAAAGAGCATATCCTAGATAATAATTCCGCCTCCTATCTGAAGGGACTAAGGAATTTACTTAACTTCATGGATTACCAAGAGCTGGACACGATTAATGGAACGCCAATAGAACGGTGGAGATCTTCTATTAAGTTGAAAAAGAGTAATGCCCGCATGATATATCTCTCCGATGAGGAGGTACAAGAAGCCTACCAGCATATGGATGAAGATGTTAAGATATTATTTTTAGCGGTCGCATATAGCGGAGCACGACTAACCCAACTATTAGAGGGATTAGAACATCTTGGCGAATCAATAATCCTTGGAGATATAGCACGCTTTCCTTTGGAGAGTAAAGGAAGTAAAAAAGGGTTTTGGTGCTATATACCTTCCTCTCTTTTGAGTGATCTGAGAAAGTATAAATCAGAGGGATACGATACTGTGAAAAAGAAACTAAAATACGGGAGGGTAACAGGAGCAACATTAAGAAAGTGGAATCTAAACTTCCTTATTTCTCATGGAGTACAAGAGTCAATAGCAGATTTTATCCAAAGCAGAGTGGCAAAGAGCGTAGCAGCAAGCCATTACATGAATCTCTTGGCTCAAGGTGATAGAGAGTATACAAGGATATGCGAAGAATTATGTTCAGTAATAAATGACGGTAAAAAAATGTAGTAACTGCGGTAGTACGAAATTTGAGTACGATATAAGCGAACGGAAATGGTACTGTACTGTGTGCGGAACTTTTAAAGAAAAGTATTATAGTCCCCCCTCACATGGTGGTGGAAAGAAACCACCGAGGAAGAGAACAGAAAAAAGGATTATAAAAATATCTTTCACGATTAAAAACCCCGAACAACTCCGTAATTTACCCAAACCCAAAGAAAAGGGTTATTTTATTCTGACCCGGGTATCAAAAGATGTAATAGCATTAGAAAAAATGGAGAGGGGGAAGAATGAATTTCTTGTGAAAAGGGGAGTATATGAAAAATTTAAGACTAAGAAGGATAGAGCGCCACCATCCAAATTCCAGCTAGGTACCGACACACGAGATGTGGAGAAGGATCTTGAGAAAGATAAAAAGAGATTGGGGTGGAAGGAACCTAAGTTGTGGAGAGATGAGAAAGGAAGGTTTATTAGCTCCCCAATTAAGAAACGGGGAAAATTTCACCATAGGAATACTCGCAAACGTAATAAAAAGGGGCAGTTCATTTAAAAAGCCTCTTAAAATCCTCTAAAAAAATACCCGCCCTGTAGTATAGAGAGAGGGCATATTTTGATACATGCGTGAAAGCGAAAGCGGAAGGCGAAGCGGAAGCGGAAGCGAAGAAGAAGAAGAAGGTAATAATGATTAGACACCCCACGAGTAAGTGGGACGTGACAATGAATGTGGGAACAGCCACATGGTTGGGAGACGAGTACCCAATGCATGCCCCACAGGATCGTACAAATCCAAACCGAGGGGGATAGGGGTGGGGATCACATACTCTTCCCTCACAGTACAAAGCCCGACCCAAGTCCGAAAGACTGGGTGGTTAAATCTTCTGAGACTCCCGCAAGGGAGAGGGCTTCCAGTAAACGGGTATATGCCTGACCACTTGACATATACCGGCTCGTGTATGGTTTGTACTCTATACGCGCACCGCCCATGCTCTTCTAGTATCTCAGAAGAAAGGGATAAGTGGTAACTCTATCTAACAGCAGTAAGAAAAGAAAAGAGAGTATCTCAGTGAAGAGAGTATCTCAGAAAAGAACAGTGTTCAGCAGTAAGAAAGAGAATAGGTGCGCATTATTAATGATAGAATGAAGGGGGCGGGCTATACATGCCGCTCACTAACAGGAGATCTTAGACTGTGGAATTATCTAATTTAGAAGGGAGAACTGTATCAATAATGATAACAGGAAAAGACTGTAAAAAAGAAACGTATGTGGGGATACTCTCAGACGTGAATAATACGTTTGTTTATCTTGATCTCAACAACCCAAACTTTTTTCTTGATCAAATCATCTTGAGAAAGGATTTAATTGAAAGTGTTTGGGTATATAAAGAAAAATAACAAAAGATTTTCACACTGAAAACCATTCGCTAGGGGGACGGGGGCAACCCCTCCCCCTTTTTTTCTTATATGAAACTTCTCAACAATTCAGCTCCCTACGTCTGGAAAAGAACTAAAGAGGACTGGAGATTGGTTTTTTGTTGGGATGCCTGGGAGAATGAAACACAGTGGCGCTCAAAATTAGGGCGGGTACTCTATAGTGATATGAGAAAGGAGGATAGAAAAGAGAATGAATACAGCATATCAGACAAATGTGGTGAAGATAGAGATGAGGAAAGACACCTGGGCTAAGGATAATAGCAATCATCTCAATGAGACTATAGTCAGAATTCTGTTCGCCCAGCCAACATGGGTATATCCACCGAGAGCCTCGGAATTGCGGATGGTAATAAAAGATCTTCAGAAGATACATGGTTCGGATTGGCTGAGGGACGAATTAGGGATAAAAAATCTGAGCTAAGGAGGCGGTAGAATGGAATATAAAATGAAGGGCGGAGATTTTGTGAAAATCCACGGTCGGATCCCTTGGGAACTTTATGAGAGGCTTAGAATAAAGAACCTCTTCAGACAGGACTGGGATGGACTCTTAACAATGCTCTTAGAAAGATACCTTGAGGAAGAGGAAAAGAAAAATGAGTGAAGAAATTATTCAGATATTTCTTATCGTGTACTCGTTCATACTGGGGCTCGGAATAGGGATCATTATCTGATAACACTTTAGTGATACGGAGGCTTTTCCACGGTCATTTATGTAATAATCATCCGATAACACTTTAGTGATACGGAGCCTTCTCTATGGTCGGTTATCTGATAATTTAGGGATAATTTAGGGATAAGGGATATTATCCAATAAGAAGGCTTCTCTACGGTTCTTTTTAGGGATATAAGGGATAAGGGATATAAGGGAATAAGGGATAATAAGGGATGATTGAGCAATTTGTTAGTGGTTTTGGAACAGGTATATGGTTGTTCGGAGTAGGAGCCGGCCTCATATTTCCAGTATTAGTGTTACTGATTTTAAGAGCAATCTATCAGATAGGGAAATTAGTAGGAAGGAAGAAATGAAAGACGAGACAGCACTTCTTTGTTTCTGGCTCTCAGTACTCGGGGCACTGGCAATTATATATTTTTTCACTTAAGCTCACCGAAGTACAAGGTGACTAAAGATACCTCTTCAAAAGGGGAAATATAAAAAAAGGAAAGGTACTATGGCGATATTAGGTAAAATGGGAATCGGTGGTCAGGTGGACATTACGAAACCCCAGATGAACCTCAAGTACTTCATGGGGCTTGTCATGGCGGTTGTTTTGGTTTTGGGAGCCCTCACAGCAGGAAAGTGGATCTTCGGTAAGATACGAGAAATGACCGGTAGACTAAGCAACTGGGTTGAGGAAGCCGTAGCACCCGTATTAGGCTAAAATGACAGCAGGGGATATTCATACGGCAGAAGACCTTGAGATCTGGCTTATTTCGGGTGACGGAAGGTCAGAGCACCTTGTGAAGATGTTCCCGAGCAGGATGTTCCAGACGACATTGGCGGCTCAGCACAACAGGGATTACCGGGTAGTGGTAGGAAAATATGCTGCTGCTCTCGGAACTCGCGGAGATTACTTCCTTGTGAAAGTCCAGCTTAAAGCGACTGCTCTCGCAGCAGCAACCGACGGAAGCGAGGTTAACCACATGTTCTTAGAACTCGTGGATCTCCAAAACGTTCCAGCAGAGGTCCAATTAAGCAAAGCACAAGGTGGATACGGTGCTTTCTCCCCATTCCCCTCTCCAGCACTCCGAATTACTCGTGAGATGTTGAAGGGAATCACTGCGGAGAGATTAGGCGTAACAAACACCGTTACTGCGGCGGAAGGAGATACATACGTTACGCAGACCGTGAATGGAGCATCGGACAGCAGATTTCAGGTGAAATTTGAGCACGACATTGAGAGCGCAAGTGTAACCGATAACGAGTTCTGGTTCAGGATGAAACCGACGAGCTCAAATGTGTTCCTGATCCGCCCAGACTCTGAGGTTTGGGTGTTATATCCGAATCCCACCACTGGAAATGGTTTCGGGGAATACGTAGACTAACCAATATTGATATTGGAGGCAGCAGTGCCTCTCTATATGTGCTGCTGGGCAGCTAGCAGCCTTATATTTTTTAGGAGGTAAAAATGGAACTTGAAGAGGTTATTGATAAATTAATCGCAACCAGTAAAACGGAGGAAGAGAAAAGATACGCCAGGATAACCTTAGATCTTGGTGATCAGGACTACGTAGGCACGGATTTGGAACTGCTTTTGTACGGTGATTACATCGGGAAAATTACTTATACAGGATCTGGCAATTATTTCAGACTCAACTCCAAGAGGAATCCTAAAATCTACTGCTCGGAGATTAGCAAAGTCTACTCCAAGTTTGATAAGCTCTATTTCACCAATCCGACCTCCCAGCCTGGTAAACAGTTCATATTCTATGTCGGAGGGGCTTATTCAGCGGAACTAGACCCGAGTACAGGTTCAAAAGTCGGATTAACTGATGTGCTTGGCTCTGATATTAATCCCTCCCAAGAGGACGGGAATCTCAGTTCAGCAGCCTACTCATTAACGAGCCTAAAAGCAGCAATACCGAGCGGAGCAGTCTACGAGAAATATTCAGGACTCTCAGATACCGCCAATAGATTTGAGAGTACATCTTTACTGCTTCATGATCTAATTGTGCGAGTGAGAAATAATGCTTGCTTGGTAGGGAATCAATCTGCTCAAGATATTCCATTCTCAGCAGATGAGAGTTTTGGATTCCAAGAAGTGGATATGAGCACATTATACTTTAAGAACTTAACACAGAACACTACGAGCACCGTATACATTTTGGGAACACGGAGGTAGGTAATATGGGATATATAACAGGAACAAGCGGAGTAACGAAACTAAGCGAGCTAAACATTGATTCTGCTTTTAATACGAGCTACAGTATATACACGAGGGGTTACTTGGGTCTTAACACATCAAGCCCACAAAAATAGATTCTATCGTACTATGGTAGCGACCAACTGAGATTGGGAGGTGTAAACTCAAGTAATGCGTATCTTGATGTCAGAGCATTTTATAGCACGGGGGGTGGAGTTATGGCAGATATTAGTCCTGTGAGTCCAAATCCCGACGAATTAGCCTATATCCGGTTCTTCCGAGCAACAAATACGAGTGGGTCAAAAGCCGTACAGTTTTTGAAAGGGGATGGTTCCACCACAGTGTCCGCAGAAATCCGGTGCGGGGAAAGTTCGTCTATCAAAGCCGATAGCTTTGTGGGAAATATCCATAAATATGATCCCGCGTACGTTGAAGAATGGAATGGGCTCCAGAATATCTCTGATTGCCAGTTCAACAGCACGTGGGTGGGTAGTTTTGGGAATGGTGCTACTTGGAAGTTCTTCTACGGGAATTTTACGAATTGCCCAAACCTCACACTAAACCAAACCGGTCCCGGGTACAACCTCACAGATCCTCGCGGTTTGGCTATCGTGAATAGCCAATACTCATATTGGAGAACTTTTGGTGGCGGTGGAAATGCTATCAGTGTCGGATATACCATAACCTCCTCTAATTCCGCAGATGTTGTTACTCTCGGAACGACAACGAGCTTTAACAAAGTCTGGGGGAACATCACACTGTACCTCAGACCCAACGATAGAATCTATTTTTGGGGGTACGGGAATATCAACGACGAGCCAAATATCGGAGACCGAATACTAAATGTGGTTGGAATGGTAGGATATGGAAAGATCAATGCGAGCAGTATTGGAGCCACGAAGGAGTTCAGGGGTATTGTGGATGTGCCACCCAACTATTCTCTGGTTGCCACATTCTACAACATCACAAAGAACGTAACGGAAGGGGATATATTCCCGATTGGACCTTCCCAAATCGTTATTAGCGGGCATAATTCTACTTTAGGTAGCCCAATGTTCTTGATGTATAACGGGTCTTAAAAATGAATACCCAGCACGTAATATCTCCAAATAGCGAGGAGATATGGGTTGAAGTAGTAGCGAGGCAGTTAGTTCAGTATCTCTATCAAGCAGGGTACAAGAATGACCTACAAATAGCACAAACATGTATGGAGAAGGAACGGAATAAGATATACTCTATGGAAGGATGGGGGATGATGGTCTATAATGTGGGGGATGATGTGTACCGATGTATGTTGAGTAACGAGGCATCTAAATGGTCACCGCAGAAAATGTATGATCTCATTGACCAGCATCTGAATGCTTTAATAGAGCTTGGAAATGGTGGTGGGGAAGCATATATAGAGAAGTCCTGCTATGATACTCTCACTACCTCCCAGAAAGTAACATATTGGATGTACAGAAGCAATCCCTTCCTGATAACGAAGAGCAGTGAGTACATATGTAATGTGATAAAATCAGGGAATGTAGCAGCTCTTGATGACATAATCAATGGTGTGAAGGGAGCAGGAGAGGAAATAAAAGAAACCATACTACCGGAACAAGAAGTGCCAGAAGAACAGGGAGAATCAGAGTGTCCCTATGGGTACCGTTATGAGAAACCATTACTCGGTAACTGTGATCCTAATTATACCTTAGTGAAGACATGGGGTAGAGATGTCTGTGAGTGTAACGCCCAGCGGGGAAATATCTCCAGATTACTTGAGAGATTCGGAGCATGGCTTAGCAAGAATATCCAGATGATGGCAGTGGTAATAATAGTAATCATCCTTGGTATGGTCTTCTTCAAGATCAGCATAAAATCAGTACTGGGAGGGAAGTAATATGCCCTGCTTCAGTTCTACTAAACAGAGGAAAGCCTTCTTTGCTACTGATGGTTTTAAGAGGAAGCCAAAGAAGGTAAAAAAGGTACGGAGGAAGAGGTAAAGTTATATGTACCATCCCCCCCTACTCCTATACCTCGGAAAGGTACATATAAAAAATTGGGACTCTGAGAAGGCTCGGATGTATGGAGTTATATAAATACTTTTGCCCCCTAAAAGAGGGTCAAGGAGAAAATGATGAAGTTGGATAAAACCGCATTCATGAGAGCAGTGGCACTCATGATGATGAGCTGGGCTGCTCTACCAATAGTGTACTGGCTGTTAATTCGTAATAAAGATACCCCAAAAAAGGAGGAACCCAAAAAATGATTGAGGCAATAACAGCAATCATTGGAATAACAGCAATTGAACTCTTCGCTCTTCACAAAGGAATGAATGGCAAGATCATGGCTATCTGTATAGCTGTCATAGCGGGACTCGGTGGATATACATTAGGAGGAGGATTTTAAAATGGAGTGTATAACAGACCCTTACATGGAATTCTACCTTCAGTACCACAAATACCCGCTTATAGATGTGGACACAGCCCCATCGGGTGTACGGGCATACCTCCAGGCTCGTATTGACGCATCTAAAAGAGGGGGGTATTGCGGGAGATACGCAGATGTTATTCTTCTCCCCGAGGAACAGGCTACCTCTGAAGAGATGGAGAAGTATGTGGAAAGACAAAGAGAGGAATTTACTGGACAACCACTTACCCCAACTGAAAAAGAACAAATAAGCAA
Source organism: Candidatus Methanophagales archaeon ANME-1-THS (assembly GCA_004212135.1). Classification (GTDB taxonomy): domain Archaea; phylum Halobacteriota; class Syntropharchaeia; order Alkanophagales; family Methanospirareceae; genus ANME-1-THS. The sequence goes on from RXIE01000110.1 coordinate 8,669, forward strand.
CTACACCGGAGAGTGGGCGGGTATAGAACCGGGAGAGAGGGTTATAATCCAACAAGCAGGTGGGATTATTGAAGAGGCACATAAAGAGAAATTCCCTATGTGGGTATTCTTGCTTCTGATCCCGGTTGTTGTTCTGCTATTTTTAATTAAAAAAAAATAGGAGGAATTGAAAATGAGTTATAGATGCGAGATATGCGGGAAGGATTTTAAAAGACCCCAGAACTTAGACTGGCATATAATCTTCAAACATAACCAGGCAGAACCTAAAGAGAAGAAATCTGAAGATAGTTGCCCATCATGTGGAAAAGATCTCCAAGTTATAGAAAGCCTCGGAAACAACATATACCGGGTGGAGTGTACCGGGTGCCATAGAACATACCGATATACAGCAGAGGAGGAGTAAATAAATGTTAGAGGAAGAAGAATCTCCAGACGAGAAGAATTTGGATGATAAAATCGCAGAATCTATTTCCGAGATAGACCGGGAAGAGCAGGTATCGGAAACCAAAGAAGTACCGAGGAGAATATGGACTCCTGCCGAGCAGAAAGTAGCAGATGACTTAGAACTCTCAAAGTTAATTAACAAGGGAATATTCTTTTTCACTTCGCCATTCTGTAAATCTAAGAAACTCAAAGAGGAGGATCTTCAGGAAATAAATCTCGGTGGAGGAATTGTTGGGTTAATTCTCTATTACGTACCTGATGCCAATCTTAACCACCCAATCATCATAATTATATCAAGAGTTATGCTGTTCATAGTAAAGTTCAGAGCCATATGTTCTCAGATAGCCGAAAAGGTACAAAAGATAGTAAATTCTGAATCTTATGAAGGACCTACTGAAGCAGGTAGAAATGTTTGAGGGGCACGGCTTTATAACCGGGATGACTGGGAGCGGTAAAACTTACTTTGCTTCCCAGCTAGCTAAGCGATCCTTTCAAAGGTTTATCTTTGTGAATGCTCAATTTGAGAAAGAGGTATCAAGAGTGTGTAATGCCCATGTTTCCACAATTAATAATCTGATGGAGGCGCTCTACAACAAAAGAAACCGTATTGAGTTCATACCCCATCTTAACCCAGAACAAGCACTAACTCAGTTCTCTGAATTAAGAAAATACCTATTTAGGATCGGGAAGGATATTAATGCCGAGCACTGGATTACCCTGATAGTGGATGAGGCAGATATATACGCTCCAAAGGGTGCTTATTCCGATTTAAATTCTTGTTTCCAGAGAGGGAGAAGATACGGTATCCAGTGTATAGCAATATCTCAAAGACCCCAGCTGGTCAGCAGTACCCTACTTAATCAGTGTAGGTGGCAGGTAATCTTTCTTAGCGGGGGATATAGTGCTCCCTACTTTACTGAGTACAAGATACCTTATTACGAACACCTAGAGTGGGTATCTCAAAAATACCATTACATATATTTTGATGGCGTGAGTGCCCAAGAATACCCACCTATATAATTGTGATGAAAACCAAGGACTCTGAAATACCCTCTGGGAGGGCTTCTTTCCTCCCTCCAGAGAGGTCTATTTAACAAACGGAGCATTATTTTTTTTATATGTACCTTCCCCCCGTACTATAGTACCCCCTGATGGTACATATAACTTTACCATGTGAAAATGGCAACTAATTTAAGTACAGGTACTCCATCTAAAGTGATGAAAGAAACCCATACCTCTGTCACTATTACTAGGGAGCTGAAAGCAGTACTTGAGAAGGAGGCGAAGATACACGGGATGAGCATCGGGAAGTATATATCTTTTCTACTTCTTAAAACTCATGAGCTTGGAAATTTTGTGAATATTAATACTTCTGAGGAAAATGAGATGAAAATATACCTAAAAAAGTATCTGGGGAACGATGGTTCTCGGTCATTTAGTGAATCCCCAGCCCTCACAGGTGGGGCAGGGCAATGCTAAACCTCCCGGTGTACGACCCGTTCCCCCACATAACGTACAGATCTTCCTCAGCCTGAACGGCCTCCGACCTGTCCCTCCACAGATAAGGCATGGTAATCCTGAACTCCCAGACCGCTTACCGGTTCCCCCACAATAGCCACAAAAATGGCGTGGCCTCTTCGGCCTTTTTTCTGCCTTCGGCTCTTCATGGCAGACCACAATCGCCTTCATCGGTTCTCAACACTCTTCCTTCCGATCCGTCTTCCGGCATCTTTTGTGTACCGTTGTTTTAGCCTTCGGATAAAATGTTTGCGCTCCATACCTAAATAAAGCTTTCCCCACCTCTTCTCTTGGCGGTAGTTGAAGACTATGAGTACGCGATAGGGAACGTTACCATCAGTGAAAGGCGCACTGAAAAGGAAGGCGATAAAAGTGATTTGAAACGCATCTACTCGTTTATTCGAATGATGCCTTCCAGCCGCTTCTTTACCTACTCGGATGCGTACGCTGCGGCAAAAGCTTATCAGTGTGAAGCGCGCACAAGCTAGTGACGAGGAGATGCAGGGAGCGATAGAGGATCTGATAACAGATGCGATCGCTGTAATCAAAAGTGGGGGGACGGTCATTTATCCCACCGAGACGGTATACGGATTGGGCGCTGATGCGCTCTCCGAAGTAGCGGTCCGAAAGGTATACACACTAAAGCAGAGGGACTTATCACGCCCTATCTCACTTGCTGTCTCCTCATTTGAGATGTTAGAGCGCGTTGCATATCTCGATCCATCATTGATGGAACTCCTCACCGAACTGCTCCCAGGGCCGGTTACCGTACTGTTGAGGCGAAGAGACACTGTGCCGGAGATTTTAACCGCAGCATTGGATGTGGTGGGCGTGAGATTCCCGGATAATGAACTTGCAACCCGAATAATAGAGAAGACGGGCCCGATAACCGCAACGAGTGCGAATATATCCGGGAGAAATCCACCGACCTCCGTCGAGGAGGTTGAACTAAAAGCGGATATTATTTTAAATGGTGGTAAGTGTAAATATGGTATGCCATCCACCGTGGTCGATATGACGAGGAGAACGGCGAATGGAGCAAAGACAAAGATACAGATAGAGATAAAAAGGAGAGGAGCGGGTTATGATAGAGTATTGTACATCCTGCGGCGTAAAGCTGTACGGGAAGGGCTTCACGGTTTTTCCGTGCCCTCATTGTGGTGAAATCGAGATAGGTCGATGTGCGAAGTGCCGTAAGCAAAGTAATGTATAGAAGTGTACGGTATGTGGTTTTGTAGGACCGTAAAAAATGAGATGGCAAGGTAGGTCGAGGCGGAAATACACCGGGGGAAGATATCATCCTCATCGGAAGAAACGGCGGCATGAAGCGGGTAGTCCCGCGGCAGATACGACGCTTGGCGTAACACGAGCGAAGAAAATCAGAACGAGGGGTGGTAACCAGAAGATTCGATTGCTCAGATGCGAATTTGCAAATGTCGCGGACCCGAAGAGTGGAACGACCCGAAAGGCCCGGATAATCACGGTGAAGAATAATCCTGCCAACCCGTTCTTTGCACGTCGGAATATCACCACCAAGGGCGCGGTGATAGAGACTGAGATTGGCGATGCGATTGTTACCAGTAGACCGGGTCAGGATGGCATGGTGAATGCACGATTAATTTGATTGGTTTTTTTACGGATGGATATACCGTTATCGCGGCCACGTCAAAGGGACGATGTATAAATTAGCCGGCACGATTTGTGGCGAAGTTGGACTGCATAAATTTGATTTTGCTGTTGCGGGAGAGGTACGAAGAAATGAGTATGTGAAGGTCTGGAACGAATTAGATGGCTGGATTCTGGGACGCGTGGTCTCTATCATTGAAGCGGAGAAAAAAACAGCGACCGCAGAGATTATTGGGTATAAAGACGAGCGAGGGTTTTTAATGCAGCCAAAGAATACCCTGTCTCGCGAGGTCAAGGTCTTCAAGGCAGATCAGGAGTTCATCATGGAGACACTGGGGCTCAAATCAGGAGGCATTTACCTGGGGCTGCTCGAAGGACGCACGATTCCGGTCTACTTGAGGAAAGAGGAACTCATCCAGAAACACTGCAGTATCTTAGCGAAGACGGGTAGTGGAAAATCGTATACCGCAGGCGTACTCATCGAGGAACTGCTTGAAAAGAACGTTCCATTGCTCATTATTGACCCGCACGGTGAGTATATCTCACTGAAATACGAGAACAGGAACGTGGAAGAGCGAAAACAGATGGAGAAATTCGGCATCTCGCCCCGCGGGTATGCCTCGCAGGTCACGGTCTATACGCCCTCCAATTTTACCGTTAATCCCGCCGCCGATAAACTCTTTCGCATCGATGGGATCAATTTGAGTGTGACTGAATTATACGATTTCTTCCCCCTATCCGATGCGCAATTGGGTGTTTTGTACCAGTGTATCAATGAGATAAAAGCGAAGAAGGAGTTTTACACGATCGAGGACATCATCAAGGCAGCGACGGCGAGCAAGAGCAGCGCTCGATGGCGAATCATTCATTTTCTGGAACGAATCCGTGAAACCGGTATACTGTCTGACAGCCCGACTCGCATAGAGGACCTCGTCAAAGTGGGGAAGGCGAACATCATCGATATGAAAGGGGTCGGGCCGAAATTGCAGCAATTCATTGTGTACCGGCTCTGCAAAGAGGTATTCGAAGGGCGAAAGATGGGCAAGATCCCTCCCTTCATGCTGATTATCGAAGAGGCGCATAACTTCTGCCCCGAACGGGGATTTGGACAGGCGGTTAGTTCCAATGTACTGAGAACCATCGCATCGGAGGGCAGGAAATTCGGGCTCGGGATGCTCGTCATCTCACAACGACCCGCGCGGGTAGATAAAAACGTGATCTCGCAGTGCAATACGCAGATCATCCTGAAGGTGACGAACCCCAATGACATCAAGGCGTTGAGCAGGGGTCTGGAGGTCATGAGCACTGAGATGGAGGAGGAGATCAAGAGAATACCGCAGGGCGTTGCATTACTCTCGAGTCCGGGCATTGAAATGCCTATTCTCGTTGATGTGCGAGTGCGGAGAAGTGAACATGGTGGGCGGGCTGCGGAAATGGACGAAGAAGAGAGCACAGCGTTTGAGTCTGAGGATGACGAGGACGAGGGCGAGGAGATGGAACGCGGGGAACGGAAAAGTATGCTTGCCCGATGGCTGGTTTGACTGAGCAGAAGCGCTTCTCAGACGAGTGATTTTCCAACCTGAACGGCTCTATTAATCCTTGATGTTCATTCCTTGAGCTGTTTACCGCTTCTCACTAACCTTTTCCTTTGCGAGCGGAATATTTGTTTACCAACGGTCTTTTTAGTGAGTGCTTTAATATGAGGAACGAGGGTAACGTAGTGAATATGAAGCTGTTTGGCAGGAACCGAAGCTACTCAAATGAAATAACCGCGGAACATAGCGGCGAACCGGTGAGTATCGCGGGCTGGGTCCATGAGAAGCGGGATTTGGGCGGCCTCTTCTTCCTTCTCGTGCGAGACCGCGAAGGGCTTGCTCAGGTCACTCTGCATAAACGTGAGGTTGATCGAGAGCTCTTTGAGCAAGCGCGGAAAGTGCCTCGTGAATCCGTCGTCGCGATCGATGGAATCATAAAGGGCGAGCCAAAAGCGCCCGGTGGATATGAGCTACTCCCTAAACGGATCGAAGTGCTCAGTGTGGCATCCTATGATTTACCCCTGGATCCCACGGGCAAGGTCGGTGCAGAGCTGGATACCCGGTTGGATGCGCGCTTCATGGACCTGAGAAGCGAGCGAACCAAGCATATATTTATCATTCGCAGTCAGGTGCTCAAAGCGATACGGGATTTCCTTAACGAGCGCGGCTTTATCGAAATAAACACGCCAAAGATCGTGAGCGCGGCGACGGAAGGTGGTACCGCACTCTTTCCGATCTCGTACTTCGAACGAGAGGCGTTCTTAAATCAGAGCCCTCAGCTCTATAAACAGATGCTCATAGCTTCCGGGTTCGATAAGGTCTTCGAGATAGCCCCGATATTCCGGGCTGAGGAGCATGATACCACGAAACATCTGAACGAAGCAATGTCGGTGGATATCGAGGTTGCCTTTGTTTCTGCTGAGGAGGTCATGCGGATCTTAGAGGAGCTCATCGCGTTTGTCTATTCAAAGGTTGCACTCTATCCCGGCTTAGATAGCGTGACTACACAACTGGAGGTCCCAAAAATACCATTCCAGCGTATACGGTATGACGAGGCGATCGAGCTACTTGCAGATGCAGGCGAGCCGATCGAATGGGGAGATGACCTCAGCACCTCGGCAGAACATAAACTGGGTGCGCGGATAGGTGCGCATTACTTCATCACCGAGTGGCCACGTGCAATAAAACCGTTTTACGCCCAGCCGATCGAAGATAAAGAGACGACCAATGCCTTTGACTTGATGCATCCGCGCTTAGAGCTCGCGTCGGGCTCGCAGCGGGTTCATTCATATGAGTTGCTGAAGCAGAACATCGAATCAAAAGGGCTGAGTGCAGCAAGTTTTGCATTTTATCTCGATGCGTTCCGGTATGGTATGCCTCCCCATGCGGGATGGGGTCTCGGTGTCGAAAGACTGCTTATGAGCATGCTGGGGATAGAGAATGTACGGGAAGTCGTACTTTTTCCTCGCGATCGGAGACGGCTTGTACCGTAGAGAGCTATCAACGAGTTGTATTCCTCTCCTCCGTACCGTTTTGAGGATGTGTGCCACTGTCCCTATAAACGCATGGCTCATGCAACACCCCGGTTGAAATGGCCGCGGGTGTGGTATCTCCGCACGGACTTCTGAGCTGGTTTACCCCCGAGTATCTCTCTATAGACCGCGAGTATCTTAGCTGCATTGCCATCGGTGAGATCAAAGAAGAATTTGGTTATGCCCACCTTGAGGAGTTTCTGGATTTCGTTGAAGAGACCGATGGGTAAACTGTTTACTATCTGGGTGTACTTGAATTCCCTCCGTACGGGGAAAATGAACCCTCTTTCGTCCTCCAACGAAGCTTCTTTGAGTGGATACCGGGTATTCATAAGAACCGGTCTGCCATGAACGAGGACCGCGAAATTTTTATTGTGAAATGCAGAGAGTTCAAATCGATTGAGCTCGGGCGATACGACCGGTACAGCCCCGTATTTTCTTATAAACCGCATGTCCAGGTCGTTGAAGATGTTTGCGGAATACTCGAGATAGACCGTTCGTGATCCTGGTTTTGCGAGGTGAGAGATCAATCCAAAGTCACCGAGGAGGACGGTATCAGAACCATCTTCATGGACCTTCGCCAGCGCGTCTGCAGCGTCGGAATCCGAGAGCATCCGCGGGATGTAGGGTGATGCATGGCTTTCGTGAAAATCGGCTGCGAAGACTGAATAGAAGACAGTCGTTGCACCTGCTTTCAATGCACCTTCTGCATCCTTGCAGGAGTACACCTTTGCCAGGATCTCCATACCCTCTGATTCGATAGATTCATTTTTCGGGATTGCGACCCGAGGTTTTACTCGCAGGGGCGGCTCGATCTTCGGCCCCGGCGGAAAGGGCGCATAGCGCGTTTTCTTTCTCGAGGAGGTCTTGTAAATCCGGTCACCCTCGTCGGCGTGGATGAAGAGCTTTATTCTCTCTCCGGCGTGTGCCGATGAGACCGAATCTCCGTCTTTTTCAAGCTCCTTTATGACTGCACCCTCAATTCCATGCTTAGTCCAGATGCCGATTCCATCGCCAACCGCCAGCGGTTCATGCAGTGTGAGCGTGGTATCCGCACTCATCACGCCCAGAAAGAGGCCTCGGTTTGCAGGACTTTCAGGTGCTCTAATCTCAGTCTCATTAAACAGATAACCCGTGGTAAATTCGCGATTGAATTCAAGTGCGAGCTCTTTGAGCTCGTTCTCCGGCAGCCTGAACTGCCCGGCGTAATATGAATCGACGGCAAGTCGGTAGACCCTCGTGGCGAGCGCGGTATATCGAGGGCTTCTGAGCCTGCCTTCTATTTTAAGCGCTGAAATACCTGCGGTTATCAGTTCAGGAATTTTAGGAGCAAGGCATAAGTCCCTGGTACTCAACAGGTATCTATTATTATATCTCTTCCTGCATGGCTGTGCGCACAATCCTCGATTCCCACTCCGTCCACCCAGAAAACTTGAGAAGAGGCACTGGCCGCTGGAGCTGAAGCAGAGCGCACCGTG
>RXIE01000111.1 GCA_004212135.1 Candidatus Methanophagales archaeon ANME-1-THS
CACTGAAAAAATAGAAGAAGTGTTGCTGAGAATTGATACTTTTGAACTAAGAGATTGGCAAGGAAGTCTTGAACTTCTGTTAAAAATGGCTATGAACCTGTCTATTGGCGGGCAAGAAGAGAAGGCAGCCAAATATTTCGGAGAATTTAATAATCACCTAGTTAGAATGGTAGTAGAGGGAATTAATGCACAAATCGCAAGCACTCAACCGAATGTTGAGATTAAGTTAAATTTCAATTACCAATGTCATGAATCTGGTGGAAGTTACATGGCCGGGAAACAATTTAAAGAGGTTGTTGAAACCTTATCCGAATTTTGTGAAGCAAGAACAGGATTTGTAAGGCCAAAGCGGTCTGAAAACATATCTCAGAAGATTACTGAAAAGCTTAAAAGACTTAAACACTATTTTGAACCATTTAAGGATGGAAAAATTGAATTTGAAAGCTACATTAAGCTGAGACGAGATAGAATACCTAATATTGAGCAATTCGGACTACAAGATGACGCTCAATTACGAAATTTACTTCCAACTATCATAGAAGTTGAGAGAGGTATTTTGAGGGAAATCATCACGGAGGGATGAAAATGGCATTGCCGAACTGGTGGGAGGTCACCACACCGCATAAAGATATACGAGAAGGGAAACTGAGTGAGGCGATCTTCGCTGCGGATTTGGGCGATGTGTTCTATGGTAAAGCACCGTTAGAATACAGGGATGCAAGCATCTTCTTCCAGAAGACGTATCTCACCCATGGGTTAAAGAACCTCCTTGCGAATGTGCTCACCCGATTAAACGGAGGAAAAGGCCTGTCTGCCGCGACTGCGGCGCAGGCAGGCGATCCGGTGATTCAACTTCAAACACCCTTTGGAGGTGGCAAGACCCATGCGCTTCTGGCTTTGTACCATCTCATCAAGCACAGAAAAGAGGTCGAGCACCTGCCTCAATTAGCAGACCTTCCGAAAGTAGAAGCAAAGGTCGCGGTATTTGTCGGTACGCATGCAGATCCCATTTCCGGAAAGACGCCCTGGGGTGAGATTGCATCACAATTAGGGCACTATGACATCGTAAAGGAACATGATAAAAAACGCATCGCACCCGGAAAGGAAAGACTGAGACAGATTCTCGAGGCATCGGGCCCCACACTCATCCTGATGGATGAGATTCTGGAATATATCGTCAAAGCGAATCGTGCTGAAAAGGTGGAACGGATCACGCACGGCCAGACGCTCGCCTTCCTGCAGGAACTTTCTGAGGTCGTTGCCTCGTCTGATACGTGCTGTTTGGTTATCAGCCTTCCTGCAAGCCTGCTCGAACGCTATGATGAGGAAGCAGAACGGTCTTTACAACAGATACAAAAGATTTCAGGCCGGGTGGAGGCAGTTTATACGCCCGTAGAAGGTGTGGAGATATACGAAGTAATTCGCACGCGATTATTTGAGGAGTTCGGAGACGAGCAGAGGAGAAGAACTGTTGCCCAGACTTATTTTGACCTGTATCAGAAGCTTGGCGTCGATGTCCCATCAGAGGTAAAAGAAATTGAATATCGTGAACGAATAGAACATGCATATCCATTCCATCCAGAACTCATCGATGTGCTTTACGAGCACTGGGGCTCTTTTCCCACATTCCAGCGGACAAGAGGCGTCTTGAGACTTTTAGCACAGGTCATTGCTGATCTATATACTCGGAAAGTCGTTTCACCGCTCATCCACTCTTCGCTGGTCAATCTTGAGAATCAGGCGATACGGAGAGAGTTCATCAAGCATATAGGGAACGAATATGACAGTGTAGTTGCAGCAGACATCGCGGGCAAGAATGCCAAGGCACTGAAGATCGATAGAGAGATGGGAAGTGAATATGCAAAGTATGGGATTGCCTCTGGCATAGCCACCACGGTCTTTCTCTATTCCTTCAGCGGAGCTCAAAAGCGAGAGACGACGCTGCCACGAATTCGAGTTGCCTTATTAAGGGAGGGCATCCCGCATACCATTGTAAGTGATGCAATCGGCAAGTTGGAGGATGAGCTCTGGTATTTCCATTCCGAGAAGAAGCACTACTCGTTCAGGAACAGGCCGAACCTTAATCGCGTGATTGTGGACAAGGAAGAGACAATTCACGATGAGCGAATTCGAGAAGAACTGAGGGATCTTATTACGCGAAGATACGCAGGCAAAGCCCTTGAGGTATACCCCTGGCCTGAGGAGTCATCTGATATCCCGGATAACAAAAATCTCAAGCTTGTTATCCTCTCACCTGACCACACCTTCGACTCAGAAGCGGGTAAAAAGCTCGTCGCTGAACTGTTCGAAAAGGCGGGCATCGGGTTCCGAGTTTACAAAAATACACTCTCCATTCTGGCACTCGATAACGCTCAGTATGCTAATCTTTCCAAAGCCATGAAACGATTTCTGGCACTTTCAGATATCCAAGCCGATACTGGGCTGCTCGCAACGCTTACTAAAGAGAGTCAAGATGAACTGAAGGAAAAGCTAAAAGGTGCAGAGAAGGAAATACCATTTAGAATTCTCACCGCGTACCGGCATTTAGCACTGCTGGAAGATAGCGGTATAACCTGGAAGGACCTGGGCATTCCAACCGTGGGAACGAGTGCTGCTATCTCCGAACGGGTGAAACTGTACCTCAAGGACCAGGAACGAATCCTTTCGCGGGTGACTCCCAAATACCTGATTGATAAGACTTTAGCCCCCGATGAGCATGAGAAGGGAGTGCGGGAGATCTACGAACTCTTGCTCAAAACTCCCGGAAGGTCTATCGTAGAGAATGAGTCCGTGCTCTATGAGGCGGTAAAAGAAGGCGTGAGGACCGGATTTATTGGGGTGAGAGAAGGCTCAACAGTTTATTACAGCCAGGATGTTTCGCCAACCGGGGATTCTGTCATTTTACGTGGTGATGTAGCTAGGAAGGTGAAGGAAACGGAAGCACTTAGAGAAGAGGAGAAAGCGAAGAAGGGAGAAATAGAGAAAGGGAAGGGTGAGGAGCGAAAGGAGATAAAGAAAGAGGAAGGGATAATTAAACGCGTGACTTTACGGGCTAAAGTCCCATGGGACAAATTATCCTCTCTCATAACCGGTGTAATTGGGCCATTAAAGGAAAAAGGTCATGCACCTGAAATTACAATCGAAATTAAGGCCGAAACTGAAGAGCAGTTTGATAGAACCACGTTGGATACAAAGGTAAAAGAGACGCTTCAGCAGATTGGTGCTGAGGTCGAAGAGTGGAAGGAAGAATAGCAGCCGCTGATTCCTAAGCTGAAATTCATAACGAATAAGAAGAAGTGGGCTGGGCATCTAATGGGAAAGGCGATGCGACCAATGCCAGAAGAGGATTTTGAATCTCAAACCACGGTTAGAAAACACCCTGTGCAAAGGAGGGGAATACCGAATCGTCAGATTTGCGTCAGATCGGCGGCTCGATACCTTGCCTTTAATAACTTAACAAAAGAAGAAGTGAAAGAACTAAGTGGGGCGTGAAGAAAATGCTCTCCGAAGCAGTAGTGGAAAAACTCAAGGAAGAATTGAGGACATTTTTCGGCACTGAACTCGCGAGCATTGTCCTTTATGGCTCGTATGCAGTGGGCAAAGAGACGCGGTATTCCGATATAGATCTGCTCATAATTGTCAAACGAGATTTTAGTGATTGGCGAGAACGAAGAGAGATCGAAACAGAACTAAGGATGAAATTTTATTCTAGTATAGGATGCGTGTCGCCAAAAGTGGCTGCTCGTAATGAACTGGACAAAGCATTAACCTTCTACAATCCTTTACTTTTGAACATTCTCGATCATGGCGTCGTGCTTTTTGACGATGGAACATTTGCTTGGCTTAAAAACCGGTTCCGTGCCCTATTAAATATCGGCACTATAAAAAAGGAGGCTGAACATTGGTCAATAGCGATATAACCAATCATGAAAAAGCATTACTTATTGCTAAGGCGTATCTTATAGAAGCGCACAGTGATTTTGAAGCTGTGGACACACTTATTGAACACGGCAAGTATAATTTAGCTGTTTATCATGCTCAGCAGGCTGTTGAAAAACTCCTGAAGGCGTGTCTGGCAGCAAAAGGGAAGGTTGGGATATATAAACACGAGGTTTATCCCTTCTTTAAAGAGATATTTGAGAATGAAATAAGCGCCAGAGATTTTAAAATCCTTGATTCGAGTATTATTAAACTTGAAGAAGAATGGGCATTGTCGAGATATCCCAACTGGGATGTTGAACCCATCTGGATACCATCTGAACGATATAAAAAAGAGGATGCTGAAGACCGGCGGGAAAAGATGAAAGCCGTTTTTCATATTTTGACTGACTTTTTGGGAAAGAGATATAAACTTTTGTGATGCTGCAATAGGGTAAAGCACACCAGCATTAAGTTGTTGCTTCTACATCATAGGAACCGAAGCGGCTTCGAGTGCGCCGAGTAAGGTTCATACTATCCAGGTGGTGAGAATCCAACCGGAGGGTGAGTACGGGCTACTTGACCAGAAGCGATGAGAGAAGGAGGTTTGACGTCGAGTTTTTATACAAAGAGGAGAATATAAGTGCATCGCGTTTCATGCGAAGTTCTGGGGATATGACTGCCAAAAAAATCGCTGCGTGCAGCATACTAACCGGTGTTTTATTTCTACTCTTCGACATGGTTAGTGCGCTATTAACCAGTCCACTAGTTTCTCCCTACGCAGATTTGCCAATCTGGAAAATACCACCGAATATTGTAGCTGGAGTCATCTTCGATTTAATCAATGGCGTTATTCTCGTGGTAGTCTATATAACCATTTACAAGGGATTACCAGGACTTGGGTGGAAAAAGGGATTAAACTACGGGATTATTGTTGGTCTTTTCAGGGTTGTAATGACGTCCTTCTCGAGCATCGTACTGTATAACGTTCCATTAATCGTGGTCACCTCAAGCCTCATCACAGGTTACCTCGAGATTGTAATCCTCTGCATGATACTCGCACTGCTCTATGAAAAAACGATAGCCCGAACCCAAAGCGGCTCTGAACGAAGATTTTTATAGCATTTCATTCTATCATCTTTTTATGCACTTATCCGACGCGGCAAAAGTATGAGTAGTTACTGCGATTTGTATTCTGGGGCTTGCCGCTCTATCAAAAAATGCGCTTCATCTGCAGCTCGATTTTGGTTCGCTCTACGGACCTGTCTGGATTTAGATAGCGTACATACTATCAAACGAAAAAGCAAGAAAATCAAAAACGTGCAGTTTTTCACACTGAGTATCACCTCTCTAAAATGTGTGCTAAATTGTGCACAGGGCTTCTCAAATCCCTTTTTAACCGTGCGAAAAGCTCCACTTCAAGCATAGAGAGATCTCAAGAAAGGGGCGCTGAAAAGAAGGGGGAAGAAGGAGAAATGAGGCTAATTTTTAAATTGAAGAATATGGTGGTGGCATACCTGCACTATCTGTGGCGTGAATTGCGACTGGTAGTTGAGCGAATAGCTATACCGAGGCTGCACTGAGAAAAGAAGCGGCTATGCGTGTGCCGAGCGAAGTTCATACCCTAGGGAGATAACCTCACGTCCGGTTCTGTGAAGAGGCTCATCGTGACCTCTGAAAAGAGGTGTTATGAGTTCTATTCGACAAGAAGTGGAATCAGTTTCACCCTCACTAATTCCTTCTCAGCCTGATCAAATAGACCGTAAATAACCCTGCGAGTGCGAAACCCGCCTCGAATCCCGGCACTTTCGCTTCTGGTGTTGGCGTTGGTCTCACGGTGGGTAGTGGTGTTACTCCAGGCGTTGGTGAAGGAGAAGGAGCTGGTGGTTCTGTCCGTACCGGGGGCGTTTGTTCGGGTAATGGTTCTCTTAGGTTCACCATCGCTTCAGAGGTATGCCCCTCGCCATCATCTACCGTAATCACGTACCTTCCTTCTTGAGCCGCGGAAGTATCAAAGGTTGCCTTGTATGTACCGTTTTCTACCCGAACGATCGCCGGGACGAGCTCGACCGGACCCTTAACCGTTACAAGGATTTGAGTCCCCTCAGCTCTGTTGGTCGTTCCGGTTACCACCAGTGGCTCTCCTATGTCGACCGTGGGAAGTGTATCGAGCCGCGTAGAGAGCGATTCTACCTCATTGGACGAAAGTGCGGGTGCTGTGAGCGCACTCAGAGAAAGGATCACTAGCAGAACGAATGGTAGGAGTAATTCGTCCTTATCCATACAGTTCACCTCCCAATTTTATACTCTGAACCAAGCCTTAATAAATTTTTCATTCGGCGCAAATCGCCATCCTTCTTCTTAAATTATAAAAAGACGCTCTCCGTAGTTCTATAAAAATTTTAAGAACGCGAGCGGATTGCAATCTTCTCTTCGGTGTTCCTCCACTTATCATCTAATGCAGAGCAAATGCAGTAAACGGCACGCCAGCACTCAGGTGCTTCTGCAGAGTATCTAACTATATGCACCTATCACCTGTTCATTTTTTAGTTAGCCATTAGAGGAACCCGAAGCTGCTCTGCGTGTGTCGAGCAACGTTCATACTCTGAAGAGCCGGCTGGGAGAAAACCCAACGTCCGGTTCTGTGCGAGATGGCAGGTTCTACGATCCAACGGTGGGCATTCATGAAAAGGTAGTTGAGATCGACTTCACATCCCGGTCCATTTTCTAAAACGTGCCAAAATCGATCCCCTCTAAGATTTTAATGATTTGATCGCTTCCCCCTTCACTAACTAGCACTCGATCTCGACCTTTATTCCGTTCACCGATATGAATGATCTGCGTTGGGTTCAAGAACCATTGAGCCTCATACTCAACGAGAGAGCTGTTGGTAAGCAATCGAGAACAATGCTTTAATAACCCGAAGAACTTCGCTCGTGGCTGCCGCCAAGTGAAGTAGACATCACCACCCAGTTTTGTTGCATACTCAATGATAAAATCTCTGCCACGATCTTCGTTGGGCTCCAACCAGAAGGTTCCTTTATCAAGCATCGATTTTATTTCCGCGAGCTCCTTCGCCATCTGTAAGTCGAGATTCTTGCCGCGTGTGATAGGATTGTAAAGCACCAAATCGTACTCAAATCGGGGGACAACTGATTCGTCGATCTCGAAATCATCAAAGTGGGTCATACGAGTGACATAGATATGCGTGGTGTCTTTATGGAAGATCGAATACAGGAGCCGGATGCGTTCTGCCGCCTCGTCCGTAGCACAAAAGATTACCGATGCGTAGATCGAATAGACGTAGCGGTTGAAATCGTCGAAGGTGCTTCTGCCAGAGATATCGCCAGCATAGAGCTGCACAATCGGGATATTCAACTCGAATGCGGCAACCGCGACGGGCAGATGCTCGATCCGGTCAGAGGGTATTATAACAAACATGATCTTCTCTTTGGTCAGCAACTGCTCGATATCCTTATAAATGCCACAGAAGTTCCAGCCGGGTCGTTCGAAGACCATGAGCTCGAAATCTGGATGGTTCTTCAACCGTTTGATGAGCGGTTTTGCGAACTCTTCGCTCTGGCTCCCGGTTGTAATGAGTATCTTCTTTTTTGTCGCCATTTTGAGAAGATGATCTACTTATTTCAGTACGATACTTTAAAAAAAAAAAACTTTCGATCATCATGCCTTGTCGGATAGATCGAATTTATGTCGCCCTGGGTACCACGGCACTGCGGTCAGTTTAATGCTGGGGCTCAAGGCTGCAAACCTCAAAAGTCGAGTGGTTACTATTCGAGTAGCAGATGAACAATTTGCTAACCTCAGAAAAATGGCCAAGCTCTTTCGTGCAACGAATTCGCTCCTCTGCTCCTCAGATCCTGCCTTTCCTCACTTCGAACTTTCAGAGCGGGACGTTGAGATGAGACACGACTTCTTTGGACGTCAGTACGCTCTTTTCACCCCGGAAGGAATGGACGCTGTGTATCGCATGAGTTCTTTTTTCAGATCCCGTTCCGTATTTTGGGAGGATTCGTGGGGGCCCCTTCTTCGTTCAGACGCGGTTAAGTCATTTACTGCTTTGCACTAATTTTTTTACGCTCTATCTTAACCCCCTTTGGTGCCACAATCACTTGATCATCCCTGAGACCAGCAATATCCCCGCCCACATCCAGAGCCGCCATCTTCAAGTCTTTTATCGCCTTCTCAACCAGCTTCTCGCCCTCCTTCGCTAATGGGAGCGATATATCCAGGATCAAGATATTGCCCGCATATATCTCCTTCTTCAACTCCCGTATATCATACAAATCAGTCAACTCCGCGGTCTTTATATACATCTTCACAACTTCCTCTCTGAGGTCCTCTTCATACTCCTCCAGGTCCACATCCGCGTGATCCGCCTCGGCCTCTATTCCCTCCCGCTTCACAAAGAGCTTCTCAAAACTCTCTTTTAATCCCATTTTCTTCCGCGCCCCCTATTTCATTACGTTTTTTTAGTTTCTGATTTCACCTTTAAGTGCATCCGATAATCCTTCGAATTAGGTAAAACTCTTTATAAATATATCTATACTCCAAGAGCGTATGCAGCTATCGCAGTAAAGCGCTCATCAGCAGGTATCGAAGTTATTCGTCAGTCCACTGTTGATTTTGAATCAGGCAAAAGATATGAATTTAAATCTGGTGATTTCCAATCAGATGAATGCTGACCGAGGGCTCGAGATGAAACAATCATATGTTTCTGCACAAGAATCGAACCTGAAATTGATTGTAAAAGTAGCTTTGGGGATCATCTTCCAGGCCCCACTTCTCTTTATACCCGCAGGGACTCTTGCATGGCCTGAGGCGTGGCTGTTTCTCGTCCTCTTCACCTGCTATGCCCTGGGTGCAACATTTTACCTTAAGAAACATAATCCTGAACTTTTGAGTAGAAGGACGTCATTCAAACTCCCTGAAAAAGGATGGGACAAACTCTTTCTGCTCTCAACCACCATCTTGTTCGTAGTTACGTACATACTCATGCCTTTGGATGCAGTCAGATACAAGTGGTCCTCCTAGCTCTCAAAGCAACAGGTTTTATTGGCGTGACGCTCTCACTGATCGCGATATTTTTAATACTGAAGGAAAATGCTTACCTGTTCAGAACAGTCACTGTTCAGGACGGTCAAACGGTCGTTACCACAGGCCCTTATATAATACATACGCCATCCGATGTACGCATCCTTTATTTTGATGGTCGTTTGTATTCCCTTAGCCCTTGGCTCATACTACGCTCTGATTCCTTCATTCGTTCTTAATCTTCTACTAATTGCCCGCACGTACCTTGAGGATAAGGAACTGCACAGGGAGCTCCCAGAGTACAAGGAATACGCAAAGAAAACAAAATACAAGCTAATCCCAGGGGTGTGGTAGATCACCTTCTCCGATAATTCCTACTACGCAAGATTTCTGTTGATAATAAAGCACCAATTCGCTCGCAGTAAAGGGCACCACAGCACTCAGGTAGGTGCTTCTGCATCGTATCCCCTCTGCGGAGGATATGATGAGGAGCGGACAGTGGAGTAGGAAAAAAGGGAGGTGATTAATGCTGATCCACTAATCGATTCCTACTCCAGTCACCGAATTGATGAGCTACGTTTAAAAAGATATCGATAGCCGAGATTTTTTTACTACCTTCGCTTCTTCTCCGCTTCATCTCCGCTGAGCTGAGTAGCTCAATCCTGTTATAGCCCGCTTCCTCAGGAACCGAAGCAGCGAGAAGAACTCTTGACGTAGTATCACCTGAGCACCGCTCTTTTAACACCTAGCTTAGCCTCAAAATGCTTCTCTGATGCCCGATGCTCTGCTCAGATGCGTTACTTACTCTTCTGAGTATAGGTCAGAAGCGCCTCGATTCTCAATGCTACCTCGCCCAGGAGCTTCTTCTCCGCTTCACTGAGATTAGGCGATGCCTGTAATCCCTTCAAGATACCGATAGCCTCAACCGTTTTGTCGATCTGTTCTGCCTGTTTTTCTTTCTCAACCCCTTTCTTCTCTCTTGTTTTTGCTCTTTTATGGTTTGCCCTGACATGTTGAGCCAAGAGCAACGGCTTATCAAATACTTCACCACAATACTTGCACTTATATTCTTTCATTGCTTCTTCAATTCCATTACGTTATCTACCCACATATATATCTTTCTAAAATATTCAAAAGAGAAAAATGCGGTCAAAATTTCAGGCTACTTACGATGAATCATAAGAGCAGTTATAGTGCGCTCAACTGAGTTCCAGTTCAATGAGCAGGATATTATTAAAAAAACAGGAGGGGATGCTTCACTGCTTTCCGGATGTCTTGTGCTTGTACTGTGGTTCTTCCTGCATGCTTCGCGATGCTGACAGCTTTGCTCGCTATTCCAGCGCCTTCTGCCTCTAAAAGCCTCACTAATTCCTGACCTGCATCCTCGCTTATTCTTTCTGCTCCTGCCTTCTTAAGTAGCCTCGTTACAGGTGCGAGTGGTAGTTCCGCCATTATTATCAGTAGGATATGGTCAAAAGAGATATAAGCTTTTTGGTTATCCGACTGTGCGCTTATTCCCGCCCCTATAACCGCTATAATCCCTGTGCTTGATGCCAATGCTATTACCCGAATGAGATGGGAAACCCAAAACCCGAAGCAGCTCTGAACCACCGATACCATTTATAACCTGATCAATAAAAGGTATGACCATGAACAAAACTCGTACACCAAAGATTGGTGAGGATTTCAAACCAGCGCCGCAATTAAAAACGCTGTATTACCTCTATCTGATCTTGGGCATTCTGGTTGGCGTTTTAACATGGTACATCCCGGTGCTGCTGGTTATAGCCCGCGGATCTGATAATGCCCCGTTTGTCGTTACGCTCGGTTCGCTACCACTTCTTGGTCTTCTGATCTTCATAGTGTATTGGATTCCACAATACTACGAGACGATGCAGTACCAACTTACCGGAAATGAAATCGTACGAAGAAGGGGAGTATGGTTCAAGCAAACAGGGATCGTGCCGTACAGCAGGATAACGAATATCGATACCACCTAGGGCCCCATCTCACGGATGCTCGGCATTGCAACACTCAAAATTCAAACCGCGGGTTATTCAGGACAACAAACCGGAGCTGAACTGAAAATAGAAGGCTTGGAGTACTTTGAGGAGCTACGGGAATTGATCATGGAATTTGTGCGAGGCAAAAAACCCGAGGCGATAGAGGCAGAAGCCCAAGAAGCAGAAGATAGTACCTTGAGAATTCTGAAGGAAGTGAGTACGATTCGAGAACTCCTGGAACAATCATCACGAAAATAATCCACGAGTCGAACCCTTGTGCCTTCTCACTCTTTGATTGCAAATCCACAAACCAAAACGCCGAAACGGATGTGGAAGAAGCTTTAGACCGCTCAACTTCTAGTTCACAATCATAACAGGACAAGAAGCATGAGGTGCAACGTTTTCCGCGACACTACCCCTGAGCAGTCTATAAGCCCTGTCCTTCCTTTACTTCCTATTCTAATCAGACGTCCCCCGGAGACCGAAAAGGCTTTTTTCACACTGAGTAGCATACTCCTAAAATTCGTGCTAAATTGTGCACCGAGATTCTCAAATCTCTTTTTAGCCGTACTATGCCCTACCCCTCTCTCAAACTGAGAGGTAGGAAATATAATGGGGGTGAAGAAGATACATGATGAAAATAGAAGATCGGTTAGTAGAAGAAGCGCATGTGCTTTTGCATCCGATACGGTTCCGGATAGTAGAGTTGCTTGCTGAAACGCCAATGTACGTTAATGAAATAGCCAAAGCGATGGGAGAAGAAAGACGTCTCGTTTCTTACTATCTGCTTACCTTGGAGGAATATGGTTTCGTGAGCAGTAAATACGAAATATTGGAACGCCCGAAGTTAAGGGGAAAAGCGGTAAGGAAATACTGGAAAACTGGGAAAGTGGAGGAAGTGATTTCAAAGCTCAAAGAGGAACTTTGAGCGCGACGTGAGGTGTTACACAGCAAAGTTTTACCAGACGGAAGAAGCTCAGCCGTTATCCATGTTTTATTTTGAGAAGTAAGACTGTTAGTGAAAGTACTAAACTAACACTATTTGCACCAATTATTGGCACGTTTTCAATTATTAGGCCATACGTTAGCCATAAGGCGAGACCCGCTGTTAAGATAAGATACATGAGTAGAGAAAGATCTCCCGTTTCCTTCGTTCTCACGGTTTTAATTACCTGTGCCAAAAAGGCAAGAGTCGTACAAATGGCTGCCAATAATCCTAATATAGTTAGCCAATCCATACCCAGATAATGAGAACATATCGGGGTTTTTAAATTTTTGGAAATCTAGTAGAAAAAATACGAAGTTCTCAATGCCTTACGATAGAGTGGTGTATACTCGAAGGGTATGGGGAAAGGGTCGCAGAAGCGGCGATAGATATCGATGGAAGTGTTTAATCGTCGCATAACAGAAGCAAAAGCCAGCGGTGAGATCACAAAAGGTACGGTGATGGAAAGATTTAAAAACCCAGAACTATTCTGTTCATTCAATGGTCGTCTAAAATTACCTCGGGCCCAAAAATAGAGGGATGATGGTTCAGTGCCTGAAAAATGAACGTGCAACAGGGGGAGGGTGAAAAAAAAAGTGAAGGTACTTGTGTGCGGTTCTATTGGTTATGGTGGTCTCGAGTACTTAACCGAGATAAAAAATATGCTGAGAAAAGAAGGAATAGAAGTGCTCGACCGGCTTGCTGATAAGGACATGGGCTACTCAGACATAAAAGATTTCAGAGATAAACCGGAGATAGCTGAGAGAATCGTTAAGCGTCATTTAGAATTACTGCGGGAAAGTGATGTGATTGTGGTGGTTCTAAATGGGCCGAGCTATGGAGCGGCAATGGAGATGTGTGTCGGTAAACAATTGGGTAAGAGGATCATTCTATTTTGTGAACATGAAGTACCAACACCCTGGCCTATTTATTTCTCAAATCGCATTATCAGGACTCGAAAGGGATTGGTAAAGATATTGACGGAAGAGGAGTAGTCACTGATCCACTTTTTGAAATGTGCGTATCGAGTGTCTTACCGTTCAGACACCCAATGCAGGTGGTGATAAGACCGTGGTAAAGACCGCTTTTTAGTACATTTGCGCGCCTCAAGTATCCCCCGGATTGGCGTAGCAGGCATACCTGCGTTGGATGAAAATGCCAGAAAGGGAACGGGAGATGCGCTTCATAAAGCCTGGGAGGCTTCTACACCTACATCTTTCAATAATCCGAAAACCATGCTCACCTTATGCATACAATATGAGAACCCTTCTGAGCTGGAAATTGCAGACACGTTTCTGAAACGCAGCGTGGGATTAATGTTCCGAAAACCTGGCAGATACCATATCATCCTCACCATTCCAAAACCTCAACCTGTCCTGATTCATACCTTCTTCATGCGATTCCCGATCGATGTCACCTTTTATAACCAGGCGGGCGGGGTGGTAAAGCACGTTGCGCATCTAAAGCCCTGGCGTGTTACATATTGTATGCATAAGGTGAGCATGGTTGTGGAACGGACTTCTGAGGTATGACCAAAGGACCTGGAAGGGCTATAAAACAGGTATTTCGGATAGTGCTGCAGTAAAAAACAGATAGATAAGCAAGGGCTTCGTCTACTTTTAAATTGAGAGGGAGTTCTAATTTGGAGGAATGTAGGAGTATGGTTTGGGGGTTAGGGAGGTAATAAAAGTCACACCATAGCGTCCTATAACTTCATTCTCCTTAGAACTCCCATGTCGCGATGCTTCTCCATATCGCTATTGGTACTGCGTGCTTTTAAAAGTATAAGGTCTTGGAGTTCTTATTTTAAGTATTTACTCGAGGTTCTTACTCCGTCTCCTTATCACAAGCCCTTAGCCATTTTTATTATCGCTTTTCCGAATATTCTACATCAAGTGCAATCCCGTGGAATGGGATATACAATGACGAATAAGCCGCACCTCAACCAGCAGAATATTGAAAACATTGTAAAATGGTTATGTGGGCTTTGGGCATTCGGATTAGGTCTTCGCTTAACCATAGAGCTGTTAGCAAGTGACGGCTGGATACACATTCCTAAGCATCCTTTAAATATCTGGTTTGATTTTTTACCGCTATGCATTTTTGGATTTATTGTTGTACTTGTTGAAGGAAGAAGTTTAATCCTCGTAGCGCGCAGAAGAAAGCCAGAATCTGTGGATTTCATTGAAAGTTTTTTGTTCAATGTGGGAAAAAAATAATCAATTCTCCGATAGTGATAAAGAGCAATATTGCCTATCTAAGGAAATATTGCTCAACATGAGCACAAAAGGGTGGGAAGAACCATGAAGAACATATCGTTCATGCTTGATAGAAAAGTCAGTCAGCAGGTAGAAAGGGAAGTGGATACGTTGAAGCGGACGTTAAGAAGGGATAAGATAGAATTTGTCTTAGGTCATTTGACGCCAACGGAACGATTTGAGTATGCGTGTCGTGTTTTTGAGTTAGATGAAGTGATGGAACTCAAATGGTGAAAAAGTATGGTAAGATGCTGCTAAGCGACGTTTCACCAGTAGTTGGAGCCGCTTTGGCTATTATAACACTGTGGCTGCTGGTATTGGTGATATTTGGTTGACATGAAAATAAGAGGAGGGGAAAAATGAATGAAAGAAAGCTCTTAGAAGCGCAAATAACGGGAAACCTACCTGCTAGAGAAGGATGTCAAGCTCGTAAAGTTCAAAGGAGCAAATTAGAGATAATGGCAGATATCCTCTTCGTGGCGAGAAATGGTGCAGGGAAAACTGCGATTGTATACAGAGCGAATCTCAATTTCACTCGATTAAAAAGTTACCTCACCTGTTTGGAAGCTAAAGGATTGCTCGAGAATATAGGCACGGTCTATAAGTCAACAGAAAGAGGGAACGAATTTCTGCGTGATTATGCACGGATGTGCGAGGCGTTGGAGTGTTCGCGACTCGAGTGAAGAATACTGAGTGAATGGAGCGCTTCATATACCGTGGTAACCGATGATTATCCGTCGGACGAAGGGCATGGCTTGACGTTCATCCGGTTTCGATACACGCTTCTGTACGCTCAATCGCCCTTACCAGTTCGCTATCAGTCTGTTCTTGCCCCTTCTGAAGGACAGTGTGCTGGTGGACGTTCGCCCGACGATGACAGCGGGGGCATCGGGCAATACAATCCTTACCCTCAGTATCAGCCGTGGTACAACTTAAGGTCGCCAGGAGTATCAATAATGAAGCTGCATTCCACAATCGATTCGAGCAGGTCATGAATAAAGGCTTAAAGTGCTCAAAATACGCTCAATTCACCTCGAATCACCATCTCAGTGATATCCGCAATATTCGAAAGCCACTCATCGGTTATCCGTTTCACATTTGCTTCCACCGCTTCACGGTTCACCCCACTCTTCGAGAGGACCTGAGCCGTTGCTACCTTCGGATCGTCGATCCTCCGGCTGATCTCCGAGAGCAGTTTTATGCTGACCTCCTGAACACCCTCGACGTTCTCTACAATCTCGCTGGCGATTTTATTCGCGAGCAAGTTGTAGATCTTCCCCGTATGGTTCACTGGATTTTTTCCCGAGGCGCCTTCCATGCTTATCGGCCTGCCCGGCGTAATGAGCCCGTTGCACCGATTACCGCGACCCGCAGCTCCGTCATCGCCCATCTCCGCTGAGGTACCGGTCACCGTAAGATAGACCGATGTGGGCGTGTCCGCCATGTTGACCAGCGTATGGACCTCACGGGATGTATACTCTTCCGCTACGCCGCTTATAAAGTCCATTAATCGCTGCTTCGCTGCCACATAGTGGTCATAATCATCCACGTATTTCGAAACGAAGGCATCACCAACAGTGATAGTGATTATATCCCTTTCTCTGAGCGCCATCACCTTCATATCCTCTCCAATCGCCTTCTCCTTCTTACGGAGCTCCGTCATCACCCGGTGTTCAACATTGAAGGCGATAGATTCAGTCTCAGAGAAGGGAGCATGACCAACGCCAAATGAGGTATCATTTGCCATCGGCATCTCTGGATTCATGCCCTCTGTACGTTTGCCCTTGAAGACTTCTATGAGGTCCGAAGAACCCTTTCCCAACTTACTGTCCACGACGACGTGCCGTTCCACATCCAGATTGCGCACGTTCTTCAGGTATTCCTTCGTCGCAAGCGTCGCAACGATATCAACTGGTATCTCCTCGCGTTCAAAGACCCTCGTCGCTCGCCCGCCCAAGACGATATAGATCGGTGATATAACCTCGCCGCCACCATATCGCGGATTTGACCTGCCCGCCACGAGTTGCACTTTATCCGTGTTGTGGTGCAAGATCATCCCGGTTTTCCTTCGATACTCCTTGCATAACGCGACACTCACCGCCTCGGCTATACCATCGCATAAGCTATCTGGATGTCCTAACCCTTTTCGCTCCACCATCTCGATCTCCTGCTGCTCCATGGGTTCCCGATTGACAAACTCAACCTTTATATTCCGCTTCATTGTTCTACCTCCGCCCATTTGATGCCCTCTTACTCATTCAATATCCTCAATCATAGTTTTAACCTTCTCGGAGATGATCGCGCTGTTACCGGTGGGGTCATCGATGATCAACGTCATACCCGCCTCCCCCGACTTTATTTGCGCTATACGTTTCAGAACCTCATCCGCCCGCTCCTTTCCCGTCTCATCTCGGCTCAGGAGATGGACCACATCCTCCACTCGCTCGAGGACGCCTTCCACCGTCGTGATAAACGCTTCTCCCCGTTTGGGCTCGATACTCACCCCCAACTCGGGTATCTCAATGCTCCCCGATGAAGACCGTACCACGAGTGCATTCAAATCCTCCT